>NZ_JAALEH010000060.1:0-34498 GCF_011058195.1 Rhodococcus sp. 14C212
CGACCGCAGATCCCACCCGCCCGTATCCCCGACGGTGGGCCGGCCTCGCCGTGCTCTGTCTGAGCCTGCTGATCGTCGTGATGGCGAACACCGCGCTGATCGTCGCGGCGCCGAGCATGCTGCGCGAACTGCGGCTCACCAGCACCGACATGCAGTGGGTGATCGACGGTTACACCGTCCCGTACGCCGCGCTGATGCTGCTCGCCGGCGTCCTCGGCGACCGCTACGGCCGGCGGCACGCCCTCCTCGCCGGCCTGGCCGTCTTCGCCGCGGGGGCCGTGTTCGGCAGCCTTGCCGGCACCGCGACCGAGGTGATCGTCGCCCGCATCACCATGGGTGTCGGCGCCGCGGTGATCATGCCCGCGACCCTGTCCCTGCTCGTCGCCATGTTCCCGGCCTCGGAACGGCCCCGCGCCATCGCCGCCTGGGCCGCGACGTCCGGACTGGCGATCGCGCTCGGCCCGTTGCTCGCGGGGTGGCTGCTCGAACAGCACGCGTGGGGTTCGACCTTCCTCATCAACGTGCCGATCGCGGCGTTCGCCGCGGTCGCGGCGCTCGCGCTGGTGCCGCCGTCCCGGGCCGAGCACCTCCCCCGCATCGACTGGGTGGGCGGCGCCCTGTCCGTGGCCGCCGTCGGCTCCCTCGTCTTCGGCATCATCGAGGGCTTCCACTTCGGTTGGAACGCAACGCCGCTCGGCTCCCTTGCGGTCGCGGCCCTCGCCGGTGCCGCGTTCGTCGCCTGGGAACTGCGCCACCCGCAGCCGCTGCTGGACCTCCGGCGCGTCACCGACCGCGCCGTCGGTGGCGCGTGCCTGTCCGTGCTGCTGCTCTTCCTCGCGTCGTTCGGGGCGATCTACTTCGTGGCGCAGCACTTCCAGTTCGTGTTCGGCTACAGCCCCCTCGACACCGGTCTGCGCCTGCTCCCCCTGGCCGGCGCCGTCTCGATCGGATCGGCCGTGAGCGGGCGGCTGGCCCCACGCCTCGGCGCACGCGTCGCGATCGGTGCCGGAATGGCCGTCGCCGCGGCCGGCGTCCTCACTCCGACCCTCCTCGACGACGGTTCCGGATACGGGCTGTTCCTCGTCTCGCTCGTGCTTCTCGGCCTCGGCATCGGGCTGGCCGCACCCCCGGCTACGGACCTCGTGATGAGCGGATTCCCCGAGTCCGACCTCGGCGCCGCAGGGGGCCTGAACGACACCGCGGTCGAACTCGGCGGATCCCT
This sequence comes from Rhodococcus sp. 14C212, assembly GCF_011058195.1. Taxonomy (NCBI): domain Bacteria; kingdom Bacillati; phylum Actinomycetota; class Actinomycetes; order Mycobacteriales; family Nocardiaceae; genus Rhodococcus; species Rhodococcus sp. 14C212. Next base: position 1,223 of record NZ_JAALEH010000060.1, read on the forward strand.
CGGCATCGCCGTGCTGGGCTCGGTGCTGGCCACCACCTACCAGCGCGAGATCTCCGGGTTCCTCACAGGACTGCCGCTCGCGAATCTCGACGGGCCGATGGCCGCGCAGGCCGACACGGCCGTCGCTGCGGCGGGCGATTCCGTGGGCGGTGCGGCGATCGTCGCCGACGAGCTGGCGAAGAACCCGTTCGCCTCCTCCTACGCCCAGCCGCTTCTCGACGCATCGGCCTCCGCGTTCTCGCAGGCGATCACCTCGGCGAGTCTCGTGAGCGGCCTCGCCCTGGCCGTCGGCACCGTCGTCGTCGTCGCGGTCCTGCCCCGCCGCGGCTGAGCGCTCAGCCCGCCGAGCGCGCCCCCGAGCCCAGCGGCTCGGGGACGAGCAGCAGGTCGCGCGACAGCGCCCAGCTGCGGGTCCGCTTGTCGAGGAACGCGAAGTGGTCCTCCCCGTCGACGACGTGCAGTGCCACCGGATCGCCCGCGGCGACCGCCGCCGCCGCATAGCGCTCGGCGACCTTCACCGGCACCTGGGCGTCCTCGGTGCCGTGCACGAGAGCGACCGGCACGCCGATCGGCACCCGGTGCCGGGGCGACGCCGACCGGTACAACTCCGGATCCGTGGCGTAGGGCTGACCGAACAGATCCTCGATGTACCCGATCCGCCGGCCGCGTTCGCCCGCGGACGCGAGGTCGAGCGCGCCCGCCTGGGAGACGACGAGTTCGGGGCGCACCTGCGAGCGCTGACCCGCAAGCCACACGGCGAGCTGACCGCCGGCCGAATGCCCGACGACCCGCACCCGGGCCGGATCCAGTTCGACGCCCGCAGCCAGGGCCCGCTCGGCCACCACGGTGGCGACGGCGTCGAGGGCCGCGACGACGTCGGCGGACATCTCCGGCCACCGCCCGCCCGCGCCGAGCCGCCGGTACTCGACGTTCCACGCCGCCACACCGTGCGCGGCGAGTTCGAGCGACAGCGGCGTGCCGAGGTTGAGGTGGTACTTCCCGCTCCAGAAGCCGCCGTGGACGACCATCACGACGGGCACGGGCCCGGCGGGATCCGCGGCGTCCGGCAGGTACAGGTGGCCGAACTGCTGCGGCTGCGGACCGTAGGCGATACGGGTTCGGGACATGCGTGACACGCTAGTGCAGCGGCATCCGCGCACCGTGCTGGAGCCGCCGGGGCTCATGCGGCCAGCGAGATCCCGTCCTTGGCCCGGGCCATGGACTCCTCGGACGGCGGACCTGCGGGATTCTCGGTGGCCAGCGCCTGGTTGAGCGCGACGAACGGGCGCATCCGCTCCTCGTAGGCGGCGAACGCCGTGACGTGGTCGGCGTCGGGCCGTCCCATCTCCTCGGCAAGCACGTAGGCGCCCACCAGGGCGAGGCTCGTGCCCTGCCCGGACAGCACCGAGGCGCAGTAGCCGGCGTCGCCGACCAGGGCCACCCGGCCGGTGAACCAGCGGTCCATGCGGATCTGCGCCATCGCGTCGAAGTAGAAGTCCGGGGCGCCGGCCATCGCCCGCAGCAGCGCGGGAATCGCCCACTCCAGCCCGGTCAGTCGCTCGGCGACCATCTGCTTCTGCAGTTCGACGTCCCGGTGGTCGTACGTCAACGGTCCGGACGTGAAGCCGACGGTGACCCGCAGTTCGGCGTTGTCGCGCACCGGGTAGACAGCGCCGCCGGTACCGGAGGGCGCGTCCTGGAACCACAGCTGCCAGTGGTCGAGGCCGAGGAAGTTCGCCGTCGGAAAGATCGCCAGGTACCGGCCGAGATGTTCGACGAACCGCTGCTCCGGTCCGAAGGCGAGCCGTCGCACTACGGAGTGCATGCCGTCCGCGCCGACCACAGCGTCGAAGGTACGGACGGCGCCGCTCTCGAACTCGACGCGGACCCCGTCCGCGTCCTGCCTCAGCGCGGTGATCGAGTCGCCGAAGAGGTACTCGGCTCGCTCCTCGGTCACCTCGTACAACATCGCGGTCAGGTCCTCACGCAGCACTTCGACGTCCTCGCTGTCCAGCCTGCCGCTGCTGAACGCGACGTCCTCGGACCGGAAGAGTTCGTTGCCGTCTCCGTCGAGCATCGACATTCCGCGCATGCGGGTGCGGGCTGCCCGCACCCGCGCACCGAGCCCCATCCGATCGATCACCTCGAGCGCCACGCCGCGGAGGTCGACCGCCTGGCCGCCCTCGCGGGGGTGGGGTGATCGCTCCACCACCGTCACCGAGAAGCCCTTCCGCGCCAGCCAGTAGGCCAGGGCCGGGCCGGCGACACCGGCTCCGGAGATCAAGACGTTCCGCATGATGTACCTCCGACGGTTCGTACGCTGCACGCGCTCTGCAATGACGTTGTATACGCTGTCATTTCAGTGTTTCATCCGCCAGGAGTGTGCTAGTACAGTCGGGGCGGGTGTACCAGCACAGACGGGAGCGGGCATGGCGACCGAGCGGTACCTGACCATCGCGGCGGACCTCCGGCACCGGATCACCCGGGGGGAACTGCCGGCCGGCGCCAGGCTGCCCTCCACCCGCCGGATCGCCGCCGAGTGGGGCGTCGCGACGGCCACCGCCGCCAAGGCGCTCGCCACGCTGAAGCAGGAGGGCCTGGCCCGCGCCGAACCGCGTTCCGGCACCGTGGTCGCCGGTCCGAGACCAACACCGGCGGCGACGCCGCGGCCGGCGCGTCGCCCCACCCGGCGACCCGCGCCCGGCCGGCAGCAGCCGGAGCTCACCCGCGATCGGGTCGTGCGGGCCGCCGTCGCGATCGCCGACGCCGAAGGCCTCGGCGCGCTCTCCATGCGTGGTGTCGCGGCCCGTCTCGGGGTCGCACCGATGTCGCCGTACCGATACGTGGCCGGCAAGGACGAACTGATCGTGCTGATGGCTGACGCCGCGTTCGGCGAGCGGGGCTACCCGGCGCGGCCACCCGCCGGCTGGCGCGCCCCCCTCGAGCTCTACGCGCGCACCCTCTGGTCGCTGCACCGCCGGCATCCCTGGCTCGCCCAGCTCGGCCCGATAACCCGGCCGCTTCCGCTACCCAACCTGGCGGCGCACGCGGAGTGGGCACTGGCCGCGCTCCACGAGCTCGGCGTCGACGTTGATACCGCATTCGACCTGCACGTGCTGCTGTTCAGCTACGTGCAGGGCCTCGCCGTCCACATCGAACGCGAACGGCAGGCACTCGGCGCGTCCGGAGTGTCCGAGGACGAGTGGATGGACGACCAGCTTCCAGTACTAAGGGCGATCGTCGGCTCCGGCAGCTACCCGACGTTCGCCCGGACACTCGTCGCACTCTCCGCGGAGGGCTACGACCTCGACCTCGACCACCTGTTCGAGCTCGGCCTGGGTGCGCTGCTCGACGGCCTGGCCGTACGGCTCGACCGCCGGGCCCCGTGAAGCGCGGTCCGCGCGGCGAGGTCCCGAGGAAACCCCGGAACCGGAAGCCTCCGAACGCGTTCCGGAGCCGGTTCCCGGGTCATTCGACGGGCCGGGCGCCCCACCGTGCGGTGAGCACTCCCACCGCTCCGAGCGCTACGGCCGCGGCCGTGGACGTTCGCAGCACCGTCGGCCCGAGCAGCACCGGCCGGGCCCCCGCGGTCGTCAGCGCGGCGATCTCGGCGTCGTCGACACCGCCCTCCGGCCCGACCACGAGCATCAGCTCGGTGGCGTCGGCCAGCGGCAGCGCGGCGAACGCTTCGGTGGCCGACTCGTGCAGGACCGCCGCGACGCCCCCGCGGGCGACGGTCGCGCGCACGGCCTCGGCGACGCCCGCGGTCCGCTGGACCGGCGCCACCTCCGGAACGTGGGCGCGCCGGGACTGTTTCGCGGCCGCCACCGCGACGGCCTGCCATCGCGCGACGCCCTTGGCTGCCTTCGGCCCGTCCCAGCGAGCGACGCACCGCGCGGCCTGCCACGGCACGAACGCGTCGGCACCCGCCTCCGTCGCCAGCTCCACGGCCAGTTCGGAACGATCGGACTTCGGCAACGCCTGCACCACGGTGACCCACGGGCGCGGTGCAGGGACCTCGCGACGAGCCAGGACGCGGGCCTCGAGCCGGTCCTTCGCGGTGGCCGTCACCTCCACCTCGGCGACGTGGCCGCGGCCGTCCGACAGGACGAGGCGCTCACCCACCGCGATGCGCCGCACCGTCGCCGCGTGGCGGCCCTCCTTGCCGTCGAGGACCGCGACGGCCCCGGCCTCGGGCAGCGGATCGAGATAGAACAGGGTTGCGGCCACCGCCCGGGCCTCAGCGCGCGCTGAACGCGTCGCGCAGCCGGGAGAAGAAGCCCCCGGCGTGCTGCGAGCCGGTGGTGACGACCTCGGGCACCTCGTGCTCGCGCTTGCGACGGAACTCCTCGAGAAGCTTGGACTGCTTGCCGTCGAGCTTCGACGGGACCACCACCTCGAGGTGGGCGTGCACGTCCCCGCGCACCCCGGAGCGCAGTTTGGGCATGCCGTGGCCCCGCAGCACCGCCACCGACCCGGGCTGCGTGCCGGGTTCGACGGTGATCTCGGCGGGTCCGTCGATGAGGGTGTCGAGCACGACGGTGGTGCCCAGCGCCGCGTCGACCATCGGGATCCGGATCGTGCAGTGCAGGTCGTCGCCGTCGCGCACGAACACGTCGTGCGCCTGCTCGATGATCTCGACGTACAAGTCGCCGGCGGGGCCGCCGCCGGGGCCCACCTCGCCCTGCGCGGCCAGCCGGATGCGCATGCCGTTGCTGACGCCGGCCGGCACCTTGACCGTGATCTCGCGGCGGGCCCGCACCCGGCCGTCGCCGCCGCACTTGCGGCACGGGTCCGGGATCGTCTCGCCGGCGCCGCGGCACGTCGGGCACGGCCGCGAGGTCATGACCTGGCCGAGGAACGAGCGCTGCACCGACTGCACCTCACCGGCGCCGCCGCACGTCTCGCAGCGCACGGGCTTGGAGTCGCCGTTGGTACCGGACCCGGTGCAGCCGTCGCACAGGATCGCGGTCTCCACGGCGATCTGCTTGCTGACACCGGTAGCGCACTCCTCGAGCGTCAGCCGGGTGCGCAGCAGCGAGTCCGCGCCGGGCTGGACGCGGCCCCTGGGCCCGCGGGACGTGGTGGCCCCGCCGCCGAAGAACGCCTCGAACACGTCGCCGAGGCCGCCGAAGCCGGCACCGGAGAAGCCACCGCCCGCCCCCGGGCCGGACCCGAGCGGGTCCCCGCCGAGGTCGACGATGCGCCGCTTCTCCGGGTCGGAGAGCACCTCGTACGCCGTGGAGATCTCCTGGAACCGCTTCTGCGCCGCCTCGTCCGGGTTCACATCCGGGTGGTGCTCGCGCGCGAGCTTGCGATACGCCCGCTTGATCTCCTGATCCGTCGCGTTCTTCGACACGCCGAGCGTCCCGTAGTAGTCCCGTGCCACGTGAGTTCTTCGTCCTTCTCTATTCGCACAGATGTTGTGTCGTCGGATGGTCCGTCCGCGCCGCCCGGCGCTCAGCGTTCGCCGAGCACCTCACCGATATAGCGGGCGACCGCAGCCACCGACGCAATGGTCCCCGGGTAGTCCATCCGGGTGGGGCCGAGCACGCCGAGGCCGCCGAAGACGGTGCCCGCGGCACCGTACCCGGTGGACACGACGGATGTACCGCGCATCTGCTCGACCTGGGTTTCCTCGCCGATCCGCACCGTCACGCGGCCGGCGTCCTGCGTCGCCGCCAGCAGCTTGAGGACCACCACCTGCTCCTCGAGCGCCTCGAGCACGGTACGCAGCGAGCCGGGGAAGCCGGCGTGCGCGTCGAAGTCGGCGGCGTTGCGCGTCAGGTTCGCCGTCCCGCCGAGCACGAGCCGCTCCTCGGGATGCTCGACGAGGGTTTCCACCAGCACGGTGGCGCAGCGGATGACCGCATCGCGCAGCTCGTCGGGCGCATCCTCGGCGAGCTCGCTCACCGCGATCGACGCCGCGGCGAGCCGCTTGCCGGTCAGCGCGGCACCGAGCAGGTCCCGCAGCCGCGACAGGTCCTCCTCGCCGAGGACGTCACCGAGCTCGACGAGGCGCTGGTCCACCCGGCCGGAGTCGGTGATGAGCACCAGCAGCAACCGGGCGGGGGTCAACGCGACCACCTCGAGGTGGCGGACCGACGAAGCCGACAGCGTGGGGTACTGCACCACCGCCACCTGCCGGGTCAGCTGCGCCAGCAGCCGGACGCCGCGCCGCAGCACGTCGTCGAGGTCCACACCCGACTCGAGGAACTGCAGGATCGCCCGGCGCTCGGCCCCCGAGAGCGGCTTGACGTCGGCGATCCGGTCGACGAACTGGCGGTAGCCCTTGTCCGTGGGAACCCGGCCGGAGCTGGTGTGCGGCTGGGTGATGTACCCCTCGGCCTCGAGCACGGCCATGTCGTTGCGGACCGTCGCGCTGGACACCCCCAGGTTGTGGCGCTCGACGAGCGTCTTCGAACCGATGGGTTCCTTGGTGGACACGTAATCGGCCACGATTGCTCGCAACACCTCGAAGCGTCGTTCCTCGGTGCTCGACATCCCGCCCACCTCCGTCTCTGCTGTCGCACCCGGAACGGCACGCACCACCGCAGGACGGTGCACTGCGTGCCGTTTCGCTCCAGTTTAGTCGCCGGTCCCGGACGGCGAGCGGGACGGCGCCCGCCGGCGCCGCGTCGTAAGTTGGTGCCATGATCTTCAAGGGCGTCCGGGACGGCAAGCCGTATCCCGACCACGGGCTCTCGCTGCGCGACTGGGCACAGATCCCGCCCCGGCAGGTGCGGCTCGACCAGATCGTCACCACCACGAAGGTGCTCGAGCTCGACCGGCTGCTGTCGGAGGACTCCACCTTCTACGGCGACCTCTTCCCGCACGCGGTCCAGTGGAAGGGTGTGCTGTACCTCGAGGACGGCCTGCACCGGGCCGTGCGCTCGGCGCTGCGCAACCGCACCGTCCTGCATGCACGAGTGTTCGACTACGACGCCCTGTTCCCCCAGGCCCCGGAGGCCGACACCACCGAGGTTTAGGCATCGCACCGCTGCGCGGTCAGGGCGCCGGGCCGCCGCGCGGTCAGGGCGCCGGGCCGCCGCGCGATCAGGTCAGGATCGTGCGCACCACCGCGTCGGCGAGGAGCCGGCCGCGATCGGTGAGCACCAGCCGACCGGCGCACAGTTCGGCGAGGCCGTCCGCGACGACGGTCTCGGCGGCGCGTCGCTCGCCGGGGGCGAGCACGTCCAACGGCAGGCCGGTGCGCAGCCGCACCTCGAGCATCACCCGTTCGGTGTGGACGTCGCCGGCGGTGAGCAGCTCGCTGCCCCCGACCGGGAGCCCGCCGGCGGCGAGCGCGTCCGCGTAGCGCGCCGGGTGCTTGACGTTCCACCAGCGGACGCCGCCGACGTGGCTGTGCGCGCCCGGCCCGGCCCCCCACCAGTCGCCGCCGTCCCAGTAGCCGAGGTTGTGGGCGCACCGCGCCGACGGGTCGTCGGCGCGCGCCCAGTTCGACACCTCATACCAGGTCAGGCCGGCGGCCTCGAGCCGCGCGTCGATGCGTTCGTAGCGGGCCGCGAGCACGTCGTCGTCGGGGGCCGGCAGTTCGCCCCTGCGCACCCGGCGGGCGAGCGCGGTGCCGTCCTCGACGATCAGCGCGTACGCCGAGACATGATCGACGTCCGCCGCGAGCACGGCGTCGAGGGACGCGTCGAGGTCCTCGTCCCGCTCGCCGGGGGTGCCGTAGATGAGGTCGAGGTTGACGTGGTCGAATCCGGCGGCCCGCGCCTCGCCCGCCGCCGCGACGGCCCGGCCCGGGGTGTGCGTGCGGTCGAGTACCGCCAGCACGTGCGGGGCGGCGGACTGCATGCCCAGCGACACGCGGGTGTAACCGGCTCCGCGGATGCCGTCGAAGAACTCCGGCGACGTCGATTCCGGGTTGGACTCCGTCGTCACCTCGGCACCCGCAGCGAGACCGAAGCTCGACCGGACCGCAGCCAGCACCTGCGACAGGCCGTCGGCACCGAGCAACGACGGGGTGCCACCGCCGACGAAGACGGTCTGCGCTTCCGGGGCCCCGAGCAGTTGCGCCGCGGTGTCGAGCTCGCGGCGCAACCCCTCGAGCCACGACTGCGGGGACGCCGACGTGCCGAGCTCGCCGGCGGTGTAGGTGTTGAAGTCGCAATAGCCGCAGCGGGTCGCGCAGAACGGGACGTGCACGTACACACCGAACGGGCGGGAACCGACACCGGCGAGGGCCGAGGCCGGCAATTCGAGCACTGCTCCGACTCCGACATTGGTTCCACTCACTCCCCCAGTGTTCCAGAAGTCCGAGCGGCGCCCGCCGCCCGAGCACGGTCCGGACACGCCACCCCGGCCGGGCGCTGTCACCTCGGCATTTCCCCGAAATTCGGCGTAAATACCGCCACGTTTCGAGAACAGGCCCGTGACATGGCACAATGGTCCGCATGACCGGACCCGGAGTGCGACTCGTGGCGCGACGCCACGTCGACCTCAAGCGCGTCTGTGCATCGCGGTGTCTGTCCTGCACCGCCGGTTTCTGCGCCGACTGTCGATAGTCGGCCCCACCCCCGGCAGCCCCCGCTTCCCGCCGGGTCGAGGCATGTCCGCGCCGGGCTCAGCCCGCCCTGCCGATCCCGATCCGGTCCCTCGCGAACTCCAGGAGTACCCGTATGTCGTCGACCACCGACGTCTCCCCCGCCGGCGATACGACCGAAACCGCCGCGGCCCGCCCCCGGTCGGCCCGGCCCGCCAAGCAGCGCGCGGAGGGCCAGTGGGCCCTCGGCTACCGTGAGCCGCTCAATCCCAACGAGCAGGTCAAGAAGGACGACAACCCGCTCAACGTGCGCCGCCGCATCGAAGACATCTACGCGCACACGGGATTCGACGGAATCGACCGGAGCGACCTGCGCAACCGGTTCCGCTGGTGGGGCCTGTACACGCAGCGCGAACAGGGCTACGACGGCACCTACACCGGCGACGAGAACACCGATCTGCTCGAGGCGAAGTACTTCATGATGCGGGTGCGCTGCGACGGCGGCGCCCTGAATCTCGCGCAGCTGCGCACGATCGCGGGGATCTCGACCGAATTCGGTCGCGACACCGCCGACCTGTCGGACCGCGAGAACGTCCAGTACCACTGGATCGAGGTCGAGAACGTCCCGGAGATCTGGCGCCGTCTCGAGTCCGTCGGCCTGAAGACCACCGAGGCGTGCGGCGACTGCCCCCGCGTGGTCCTCGGCTCCCCCCTCGCCGGCGAGTCCCTCGACGAGATCATCGACGGCACACCGGCGGTCGATGAGATCGTCCGCCGCTACATCGGCGACCCGAAGTACTCGAACCTGCCGCGCAAGTTCAAGACCGCGATCTCCGGTCAGCAGGACGTGGTGCACGAGATCAACGACGTCGCATTCGTCGGCGTGAACCACCCCGAGTACGGCCCCGGCTTCGACCTGTGGGTCGGCGGCGGCCTGTCGACGAATCCGATGCTGGCGCAACGGGTCGGCGCGTGGGTGCCGCTCGCCGAAGTACCCGACGTGTGGGAGGCCGTCGTGTCGGTCTTCCGCGACTACGGCTACCGCCGCCTGCGCTCGAAGGCACGGCTGAAGTTCCTGATCAAGGACTGGGGCGTCGAGAAGTTCCGGGACGTTCTCGAAACGGAATACCTGAAGCGGCCGCTGCTGGACGGACCCGCGCCGGAGAAGCCGGCGCGCCCGATCGACCACGTGGGCGTGCAGAAGCTGCGCAACGGACTCAACGCGGTCGGCGTCGCCCCCATCGCGGGCCGGGTCTCCGGCACGATCCTCGCCGCCGTCGCCGACGCGGCCGAGAAGGCCGGCTCCGATCGCATCCGCTTCACGCCCTACCAGAAGCTCATCGTGCTCGACGTCGCCGACGAGAAGGTCGATCAGCTGATCGCCGACCTCGGCGAACTGGGCCTGCCCGCGAATCCGACGCCGTGGCGCAAGAACCTGATGGCCTGCACGGGCATCGAGTTCTGCAAGCTGTCGTTCGTCGAGACCCGCAAGCGCTCGCAGGCGCTGGTGCCCGAACTCGAGCAGCGCCTCGCCGACATCAACGCCCAGCTGGACGTTCCGGTGACGATCAACATCAACGGCTGCCCCAACTCGTGCGCGCGTTCGCAGGTCGCCGACATCGGCTTCAAGGGCCAGCTCGTCGACGACGGGGACGGCAACCAGGTGGAGGGTTTCCAGGTGCACCTCGGCGGGACGCTCGGCATGGATGCCGCGTTCGGCCGCAAGCTGCGCCAGCACAAGGTGACCAGCGCCGAGATGGGCGACTACATCGAGCGTGTGGTGCGCACCTTCGTCAAGCACCGCACTGCGGGAGAACGCTTCTCGCAGTGGGTGCTGCGCGCGGACGAGGCCGATTTGCGATGACCGGGGAGCAGACGATCGAAGGACGGAACGTGACCACGACACGGACAACGGAGGAACTACGGGAACTGGCCGCGCAGGGGGCGGCCACTCTCGACGGCGCCTCGACGCGGGAGTTGCTGCAGTGGACCGAGGAGAACTTCGGCGACTCGTACATCGTGGCGTCGAACATGCAGGACGGGGTGCTCGTGCACCTCGCGGCGCAGGTGCATCCCGGTGTGGACGTGCTGTTCCTCGACACCGGCTACCACTTCGCCGAGACCCTCGGCACCCGTGACGCCGTGGCGCAGGTGTACGGCGTCAACCTGGTCGAGGCCAAGGCGCAGCAGACGGTGGCCGAGCAGGACGCACTGCTGGGCAAGGATCTGTTCGCGCGGGACCCCAACGAGTGCTGCCGCCTGCGAAAGGTGGTGCCGCTGAAGGAGACCCTGAAGGGCTACCAGGCGTGGGTCACCGGCATCCGCCGGGTGGAGGCCCCCACCCGGGCCAACGCCCCGCTGATCTCCTTCGACGATGCCTTCGGGCTGGTGAAGATCAACCCGATCGCCGCGTGGTCCGACGAGGACATGCAGAACTACATCGACGAGCACGGGATCCTCGTCAATCCCCTGGTCGACGAGGGCTATCCGTCCATCGGGTGCGCCCCCTGCACCGCCAAACCACTACCCGGAGCCGATCCGCGCAGCGGACGGTGGGCCGGCCGAGCCAAGATCGAATGCGGGTTGCACGCCTCATGACACTCATCGACACGAATTTCTCCGAATCCCGCCGCAAGTCGGACGGCAACAGGTTCGACACCCTCGACGCGCTCGAGTCGGAAGCGATCCACATCTTCCGCGAGGTCGCCGGCGAATTCGAGCGCCCGGTGATCCTGTTCTCGGGCGGCAAGGACTCGACGGTCCTGCTGCACCTGGCACTCAAGGCCTTCTGGCCGGCGCCGCTGCCGTTCGCGCTGCTGCACGTCGACACCGGGCACAACCTTCCCGAGGTCCTCGAGTTCCGCGACCACGTCGTCGAGAAGTACGGGCTGCGGCTGCACGTGGCGAAGGTCGAGGACTACCTCGCCGACGGCCGCCTCACCGAGCGGCCCGACGGGATCCGCAATCCGCTGCAGACGGTACCGCTGCTCGACGCCATCGCCGAGAACCGCTTCGACGCGGTGTTCGGCGGCGGCCGCCGCGACGAGGAGCGCTCCCGCGCCAAGGAACGGATCTTCTCGCTGCGCAACGCGTTCGGCCAGTGGGATCCCAAGCGGCAGCGGCCCGAGCTGTGGAACCTGTACAACGGCCGGCACGCCCCCGGCGAGCACGTCCGGGTCTTTCCGTTGAGCAACTTCACCGAACTCGACATCTGGCGGTACATCGCCCGGGAGAACGTCGAACTCGCCGGCATCTACTACGCCCACCAGCGCCCGGTGTACCGGCGCGACGGCATGTGGATGACGCCCGGCGTCTGGGGCGGCCCGGCCGAGGGCGAGGACCTCGAGGTCCGGTCGGTGCGCTACCGCACGGTCGGCGACGGCTCCACCACCGGCGCGATCCTGTCCGAGGCCGCCGACAACGAGGCGATCCTCGCCGAGGTCGCCGCGTCGCGGCTCACCGAGCGCGGGGCCACCCGCGGCGACGACCGCGTTTCCGAAGCGGCCATGGAGGACCGCAAGCGAGAGGGATATTTCTGATCATGAGCGACCTCCTTCGACTCGCCACTGCCGGCAGCGTCGACGACGGCAAGTCCACCCTCGTGGGCCGGCTGCTGTACGACACCAAGTCCGTGCTGGCCGACCAGATCGACGCGGTCACCCGCGCCTCGGTCGACAAGGGTCTCGACACCCCCGACCTGTCCCTGCTCGTCGACGGCCTGCGCGCCGAGCGCGAACAGGGCATCACCATCGACGTCGCGTACCGCTACTTCGCCACACCCCGGCGCAGCTTCGTGCTGGCGGACACCCCGGGACATGTGCAGTACACCCGCAACACCGTCTCGGGTGCGTCCACCGCCCAGCTCGTGGTGCTGCTCGTCGACGCCCGCAAGGGCGTGATCTCGCAGACCCGCAAGCACGCCGCCGTCCTCGCGCTGCTCGGCGTGCCCAAGCTCGTCCTGGCGGTCAACAAGATCGACCTGGTCGACGACCCGGCACGCGTCTTCGCCGACATCTGCGGCGAGTTCAACGCCCTGACGCGGTCGCTCGGCTGGTCCCCGGAGGACGTGCAGGAGATACCGGTCTCCGCCTTGCACGGGGACAACGTCGCGGTCCGTTCGGAGAACACGCCGTACTACGACGGTCCGACGCTCATCGAGCACCTCGAGTCCGTCCCGGTCGACGCCGACGTCCACGGCCGCCACGAGATCGGCCTGCGGTTCCCGGTCCAGTACGTGATCCGGCCCCGCACCGCCGAGTTCCCGGACTATCGCGGCTACGCCGGACAGATTGCGGCGGGCAGCGTCCGTCCCGGCGACGAGGTCGTGATCCTGCCCGCGGGTACCCGGACCACGATCGAGCGGATCGACACCGCCGACGGCGAGCTCGACGTCGCGCACGCCGGCCGCAGCGTCACGCTGGTCCTCGCGGACGACGTCGACGTCTCCCGCGGCGACGTCATCGCGGCCCCGGCCGCCGCCCCGGAACCGATCGGCCAGTTCGAGGCGACGGTGTGCTGGCTGGCGGAGAAGCCGCTGCGGCCCGGCGCCCGGCTGCTGCTCAAGCACGGCACCCGCACGACGCAGGCGATCGTCGGGACGCTCGAGGAGCGCTTCGACGAGCAGACCCTGACCTCGGTTCCCACCCCCGAGTCGCTCGAGCTCAACGAGATCGCCCGCATCACCGTCCGGGTCGCCGAGCCCATCGCGGCCGACGACTACAAGGTCAACCGCCGCACGGGCAGCTTCCTGCTCATCGACCCCGCGGGCGGCAACACCCTCGCCGCGGGCCTGGTGGGCAACAGCCTCGCCGAGATCGAACTCGGGGACCGCGTCCCCGCATGATCCCGCTCGTCGCCGTCGCGCACGGCAGCCGTGACCCGCGCTCGGCGCGCGCCATGGCTGCCGTGCTCGCGGTGCTGCGGGAACGCCATCCGGGCCGGAACGTGCGGCTTGCGTTCCTGGACCTGAACACCCCGTCGGTGGGGCAGGTCGTCGACGCCGTCGCCGCCGAGGGGCACCGCCGCGTGGTGGTGGTCCCGTTGCTGCTGGGCAGCGCCTTCCACGCCCGCGTGGACCTGCCCGCACTCCTCGCCGAGGCCCGCGTCCGGCACCCGCTCCTCGACGTGATCCAGGCGGACGTCCTCGGCGCCGACGACCGTCTCGTCGCGGCGGCCCGCGAGGCGATCGCCGCCACCGGTGTCTCCCGGACCGACCCGACGGTGGGCGTCGCGCTGTGCGCGGTCGGATCCCGCCGCCGGGACGCCAACGCCACCACCGACGCGATCACCCCGCGCCTGCTGCGGGGCACGTCGTGGGCGTGGGGCCGGACGTGCTTCGCCACCGCCGCGGCACCGACCGTCGTCGACGCCCTGTCGGACCTGCGCGCCGCCGGCGCCACCACCCTCGTGCTCGCGCCGTGGATGCTCGCCCCCGGTCTGCTGTGGGACCGCGCCCTCGCCGCCGCCCGAGCGGCGTTCCCCGAGGTCAGCTGCGCCGGCACCCTCGCGGCCTCCGATGCCGTCGGGCTCGTGATCGACGAGCGCTACCGGCAGTCGCTCGTGCACGCCGGGACCGCCGAGCACCTCATCGCCTGACATCCACCGATTGCCTCTGGCGCACGCCGGTCGTATCGGCACAGACTGGAGTCGAGGCAAGGAGGCATCGTCATGGCCACAGCACCGATTCGGCACGGGATCGTAGTCGGCATCGACGGTTCGGACGGCTCGTTCTCCGCGGCCCACTGGGCCGCATCCGCCGCCCGGATCTTCCGCGAGCCGCTGCACCTCGTCAACGTGCTACCCGATGCGCCGAGCGCGACCGGCGGCAGATCCAAGGAGGAGTTCGCCAAGCTCCTGCAGGCCGACAGCGAACGGCTGCTCGAACGCGCCCGCCAGGCGGCTCTCGACGGCCGCACGGACGTCACCGTCGAATGCAGCAGCCGGCCGGGACCGCCCGCGAAGACCCTCGTCGAACTGTCGAAGACCGCCCGCCTGCTGGTGGTGGGCCGGACCACGACCGGCGAGCTGCGCTCGATGTTCGCCGGCTCCGACGTCGTCCGCGTCGCCAACCACGCCCGTTGCCCGGTCGTGGCGTGGCGTGGCGAGGGCGACCACGAGGAGGTGGACACCCGGCCGGTCGTCGTCGGCGTCGACGGCAGCGCGTTGAGCAACGCCGCCGTCGAGCATGCGTTCGAGTTCGCGTCGTTCCTCGGCGCACCGCTGATCGCCGTGCATGCGTGGACCGAGCAGTCGACCCTGCGGGGCTACGACGAGTCCGCCCGCTTCGTCGACTGGTCGACGTACGCGGAGCAGAAGGCCGCCGACCTCGCGGAGAGCCTGGCCGGATGGCGTGAGCGGTATCCCGACGTCGAGATGCGGACGGAGCTCGAGCGGCGCGGCGCGATGGTGGCCCTCATCGAGCGCTCCATCGACGCGCAACTCGTCGCGGTGGGCAGTCACGGTCGCAGCACGATCGCGTCGGCCCTGCTCGGCTCCACCGGCCAGGGCCTGCTCCACCACTCCCGCTGCCCGGTACTCATCTGCCGCGAGTGACGCACGCGTCCGTGAACCTTCGGTCGCGCAAGGAATTTCCGGCGCAGCAGTCCGCAGGGCGCGCGGATCCCCGACTCCGTCGCTCTAGTTCGCCGCGTCGGTGTAGATCACGGCGATACTGCCGGTACCGGGCCGGAACAGCTCGGCGTCGACCGTGCTCCAGCCACCGAGATCCTCGACGGTCCACAGCCTTTCGGGGGCCGGGAAGTCGTCGGCGAACTCGCGTGCGACGCCCGGGTCGGCGGGTCGGAATCCGGCCGCAGCCCACAGCCGTTGCGCCTCCACGGTGTAGAGGAAGTCGTTGAAGTCCTGCGCCGCCCGCACGTCGGGTGCGTTGTCGATCACCGCGGCGGGGCTGTCGATCCGGAGAGTGGTGGTCAGGGGTACCCGCCGCACGGCGGCGCCGTCGCGCTCGAGCCGCAACGCCTCGTGTTCCGGGAGGAGCAGCACGTCGCCGGTGCCCTGCACGAACGCTTCCACGGCCTCTTCGCCGCTCGCGGGCGAGGTTTCGACGTGGTCGCCGACGAGCGCGGCGAGGTAGTCCAGCCCCGCCTGCGGATCGGCGCCGCCGTCGCTCGTCGCGGCGTACGCGGCGAGCAGGTTCAGCTTCGCCGCCCCGGAGGCCGACGGGTCAGGGGTGATCACCTCGAGGCCGGGCGCGAGCAGATCGTCCCAGCCCGCCACGCCCCGGGGATTGCCCTCCCGCACGACCATCGTCACGACGGACCCGTACGGGACTCCCCGGTACGCTCCCGCGTTCCAGTCCGGGTCGACGAGCCCCGCATCGACGAGTCCGGTCAGGTCCGGCACCGATGCGAAGGTGACGAAATCGGCCGAGGCACCGTCCACGACGGCGGCGGCCTGCTGCGCGGAGGGTCCGGACGCGACGTCGAAGCGGACGTCCTCGCCGGCGTCGGTGGCACCGAACGCGGCGATCACCGTGTCCAGCGCGGTCCGGGCACCGTCGTGGGCGTCCAGGTCGACGGTGGGCCCGGGAACCCCGGAGCCGGCCTCGGCCGCGTCGCCGCGATCGCCGGGGCCGGCCGAACACGCGGTGAGCACCGCGGCGGTGAGCGCGGTGAGCGCCGCGACGTGCCGGCCCGGACGAGATTTCACGATGTACCTCCGGCGCGGGGTCAGCGGGTCAGCAGCCAGGCCACGACGACGAGAACGAGCAGGGCCAGCAGGGCCAGGGTCACGCGCGAGCGTGGCATGTCAGCAATCCTCCGTCTTCCGTTCGGACGCGGCCGGCTCTCTGCGTCCGACGGCGGCGAGCACGCCCGCGAGGGCGCGGTCGAGCAGCCAGGCCACGCCGGCGCACAACGGCACCATGACGACCAGCACCAGCGCGACCTGCGGGACGAAGGGAAGGCCGGCCAGCCACAACTCGAAGCCGTCCCACCACGAAGCCACCCGATCCACGCCCCCACCCTAGCCGTCGCCGTTTCGGTGGACGCCGACGGCCGGATGCCGGGATCATGAGGTGATGGCACAGACGTTTCAGGGATCCGGGATCTCCGCCGCGCATTCCCACCCGCCACACCGCAGCCCGTACCCACCGATCGACGACTACGCGTTCCTGTCGGACTGCGAAACGACATGCCTCATCGCGCGCAACGGGGCGGTGGAATGGATGTGCCTACCCCGGCCCGACTCGCCCAGCGTGTTCGGGGCGATTCTCGACCGCAGCGCCGGCTACTTCCGCGTCGGACCGCACGACCGCACCGTCCCCGCCGCACGCCGGTACCTGCCCGGCGGACTGATCCTCGAGACCACGTGGCAGACCGAGACGGGATGGATGGTGGTGCGGGACGCGCTCGTGATGGGACCCTGGCATGCCGTCCAGGAGCGATCGCGCACTCACACCCGGACGCCGACGGACTGGGACGCCGAGCACATGTTGCTGCGCACCGTCCGGTGCGTGAGCGGGACGGTGGAACTCGACGTCAG
Source organism: Rhodococcus sp. 14C212 (assembly GCF_011058195.1). Lineage (NCBI taxonomy): Bacteria > Bacillati > Actinomycetota > Actinomycetes > Mycobacteriales > Nocardiaceae > Rhodococcus > Rhodococcus sp. 14C212. The sequence goes on from NZ_JAALEH010000060.1 coordinate 18,231, forward strand.
TTGTGCGCCGGCGTTCGACTACCACCGCGCCCCGGTGCGCTGGGAGTACACGGGCAAGGTGTACGAGGAGGCCACCGCGGTCTGCACGGGCGGCGAACCCGGCGAGCATCCCGAACTGCGGCTCACCACCGACCTCCGGCTCGGACTCGAGGGCGGCGAGGCCCGGGCACGAACCCGGATGGTCAAGGGCGACAAGGCGTTCGTGGCACTGTCGTGGTCGGATGTGCAGTGTCCCGCCACGTTCGAGGAAGCCGCCGCGAAAATGGCGGAGACGGCCGATTTCTGGCGCGAGTGGATCACCACGGGCCGTTTCCCCGATCACCCCTGGCGGAGTTATCTGCAGGCCAGCGCCCTGACCCTCAAGGGCCTGACCTACGCACCGACCGGCGCCCTGCTCGCGGCGGCCACCACTTCGCTTCCGGAAACGCCTGGCGGAGAACGTAACTGGGACTACCGCTACGCATGGGTGCGGGATTCCACGTTCGCACTGTGGGGCCTGTACACCCTCGGCCTCGACCGGGAGGCCGACGCGTTCTTCGCGTTCATCTCCGACGCCTCCCGCAGCGAGGACGGCCGGTTGCAGCCGCTGCAGGTGATGTACGGCGTAGGCGGGGAGCGCGTGCTCACCGAATCGCAGCTCGACCACCTGTGCGGCTACGACGGGGCCCGTCCGGTGCGCATCGGCAACGATGCGTATCACCAAACGCAGCACGACATCTGGGGCGCCATGCTCGACTCGGTGTACCTGCACGCGAGGACCCGGCGACACATGCCCCAGACCTTCTGGCCGGCCGTGCAGCGGCTCGTCGGCCAGGCGGAGGACCACTGGCGCCTGCCCGATCGCGGCATCTGGGAGGTACGGGGAGAGCCGCAGCACTTCACCTCGTCCAAGGTGATGTGCTGGGTCGCCCTCGACCGCGGCGCGCGACTGGCGCGCATGCAGGGCCGCCCGGACCACGCCGCGCGGTGGGACTCCGTCGCCGACGAGATCAAGGCGGACATCCTCGCCCACGGCGTCGACGAGCGCGGGGTGTTCACCCAGCGCTACGGTCATCCCTCCCTGGACGCGTCCGCGCTGCTGGTCGTGCTGCTGCGGTTCCTGCCGGCCGACGACCCGCGGGTGCGGGCGACGGTCCTGGCGATCGAGGACGAACTGACCGAGGACGGACTGGTCCTGCGGTACCGGGTGGACTCCACCGACGACGGATTGACCGGCGAGGAGGGCACCTTCACGATCTGCTCGTTCTGGCTGGTCTCCGCCCTGGTGGAGATCGGCGAGGTGGAACGGGCCCGCGTCCTGTGCGAACGGCTCCTCGGCTACGCCAGCCCGCTCAAGCTATACGCCGAGGAGATCGACCCGCGCTCGGGCCGGCACCTGGGCAATTTCCCCCAGGCGTTCACCCACCTGGCGCAGATCAACGCGGTCGTGCACGTGATCCGCGCGGAGGAACAGATCGCGGCCGGGGAGTTCCTGCCCGCGCGTCCGGCGCCCTGACCCGCTACCCGAAGCGGCGCAGCAGTTCCTCCGCGCGGGTCGCGATGTCGCGGACGATCTCGCCGGCGGGCCGCTGTTCCCGCACGAGTCCGGCGGCCTCGCCCGCGTAGACCACGCCGAGCCGGGGGTCGTTGCCGTCGTACGCGGCGGCGAGGGTCTCCTCGTCGGCGCCGCGCCCGTGCCACTCGGCGGTGTAGTCGTTCACCAGGGCCCGGCCGCCCCACCGCGCCGGCCACGGCTGGTGCCGGGCCCGGTCGAAGACGTCGGTGTAGACGGTGTCGGTGCTGCCGGCCGCGACGAGCCTGTCCCGGGCGTACTCCGGGCCCACCGTCTCGGGGCTCGCCAGCAGGGCGGTGCCGACGAGCGCGCCCTCGGCGCCGGCCGCGAGAACCGCGGCCAGTCCCCGTCCGGACGCGATGCCGCCGGCGGCGAGCACCGGCAGCGACGTCGACTCGAGCACCTCCTGCAGGAGCGGCAGCGTCCCGATGCGGCCGGTGTGCCCGCCGGCCTCGTGTCCCTGCGCGACGACGGCGTCGACCCCGGCGGCCTCGACGATCCGCAGGTCCTCGATCGTGTTGATCTGGGAGATCGCCAGGGCGCCCGCCGCGTGCACGCGCGGCACATAGGGCGCCGGATCGCCGAAGGACAGCGACACCACCCGGGGCCGTTCGGCCAGCACTGCGTCGAGGAGACTGTCGTCGGCGGCCAGCGACCACGTCATCAGGCCGAACCCGAGCAGCCCGCCGCCGAGTTCGCGGGCCACCGCCGACTCGGCCGCCAGCCACTGCGGGGTGTTGTAGCGCGCGGCTCCGATCAGGCCGAGGCCACCTGCGCGGGTCACCTCGCCGGCCAGCCGGCCGCCGGCGCGGCCTCCCATCGGGGCGCCGAGCAGCGGGACGGTGACGCCCAGGGTGCGCGTGAGCCAGGTCTCGAGCACGGTGGGCTACTTCCCCTTCGGCTTGTCGGAAGACGCCTCGGACGAGAGCGCGGCCACGAACGCCTCCTGCGGGACGTCCACCCGGCCGATCGTCTTCATCCGCTTCTTGCCCTCCTTCTGCTTCTCGAGCAGCTTGCGCTTGCGGCTGATGTCGCCGCCGTAGCACTTGGCGAGCACGTCCTTGCGGATCGCGCGGATGTTCTCCCGGGCGATGATCTTCGACCCGATCGCCGCCTGCACCGGGACCTCGAACTGCTGCCGCGGGATGAGCTCCTTGAGTTTGGTGGTCATCTTGTTGCCGTACGCGGCCGCCGCGTCCTTGTGCACGATCGCGCTGAACGCGTCGACGGCCTCGCCCTGCAGCAGGATGTCCACCTTCACCAGCGCGGCTTCCTGCTCGCCGGCCTCCTCGTAGTCGAGGCTGGCGTAGCCGCGGGTGCGGGACTTCAGCGAGTCGAAGAAGTCGAAGATGATCTCGGCCATCGGCAGGGTGTAGCGCAGCTCGACGCGGGTCTCGGACAGGTAGTCCATGCCGCCGAGTTCGCCGCGCCGCGACTGGCACAGCTCCATGATCGAACCGATGAACTCGCTCGGGGAGATGATCGTGCACTTGACGATCGGCTCGTAGATTTCGCGGGCCTTGCCCTCGGGCCAGTCCGACGGGTTGGTGACGACGTGCTCCTGCCCGCCCTCGAGCACCACGCGGTAGACCACGTTGGGGGCGGTGGAGATCAGGTCGAGGCCGAACTCGCGCTCGAGCCGCTCCCGGGTGATCTCCATGTGCAGCAGGCCGAGGAAGCCGCACCGGAACCCGAAGCCCAGGGCCACCGACGTCTCGGGTTCGTAGGTGAGCGCGGCGTCGTTGAGCTGCAGCTTGTCGAGGGCGTCGCGCAGGACGGGGTAGTCCGACCCGTCCACCGGGTACAGGCCGGAGTAGACCATCGGGCGGGGCTCGCGGTAGCCGGTGAGCGGCTCGGCGGCGCCGCCGCGGGCAGAGGTGACGGTGTCGCCGACCTTCGACTGACGCACGTCCTTCACGCCGGTGATGAGATAGCCGACCTCGCCGACGCCGAGACCGGCGGTGGCCTTCGGCTCGGGCGAGACGATGCCCACCTCGAGCAGCTCGTGGGTGGCGCCGGTGGACATCATCTTGATCTTCTCGCGGGGCACGATCTTCCCGTCGACCACCCGCACGTACGTGACGACGCCGCGGTAGGTGTCGTACACCGAGTCGAAGATCATCGCGCGGGCCGGCGCGTCGGGGTCGCCGACCGGCGGCGGCACCTGCCGGATCACCTCGTCGAGCAGTTCCGGCACGCCCACGCCCGTCTTGCCCGACACGCGCAGCACGTCCTCGGGCTCGCAGCCGACGATATGGGCGAGCTCGGCGGCGTAGCGGTCCGGGTCGGCCGCGGGGAGATCGATCTTGTTCAGGACCGGGATGACCGTCAGGTCCTTGTCGAGAGCGAGGTAGAGGTTCGCGAGGGTCTGCGCCTCGATGCCCTGGGCGGCGTCGACGAGGAGCACCGCGCCCTCGCATGCCTCGAGCGCACGGGAGACCTCGTACGTGAAGTCCACGTGCCCGGGCGTGTCGATGAGGTGCATCACGTAGTCCTCGCCGTCGACCTGCCACGGCAGCCGCACGTTCTGGGCCTTGATGGTGATCCCACGCTCGCGCTCGATGTCCATCCGGTCGAGGTACTGGGCCCGCATCTGGCGCTCCTCGACCACCCCGGTGAGCTGCAGCATGCGGTCCGCGAGCGTCGACTTGCCGTGGTCGATGTGCGCGATGATGCAGAAGTTCCGGATCTTCGCGGGGTCCGTGAACGTGGTGTCGGCGAAGGTGCTGATGTCGGGCTCCTGACTCGGACGGGCAGCGGCCCTGGCAGGGCCGCGGTCACCCCTGCAGAATATCCAAGTCGCGCCGGGTCCGGTCCCGCGGCCGCACCTGTGCGGCGCCGGACGCCGCTAAGCTCGCCGACGTGGCTGGCACATGGAAGAAACTGGGCAGGCAACTGGGACGATTCGCGGTCGAGCAGGGACCGCGGTTGCTCGAGCAGGTGCAGCGCTCCGGCGCCCTCGACCGGGCCCGGACCGCGCTCGGCTCCGGTGCAGCCGAAACCGCCCGGCCGGCCCCGAAGCCCGGCCGCCCGGTGACCTCCCGCACCGCTCCCACCGCGCAGCGCGCCCGGCGGATCGCCTACGCCCCCGATCTCGACGGCCGCGCGGACCCCGGCGAGATCGTGTGGACGTGGGTGGCCTACGAGGAGGACGCGATCCAGGGCAAGGACCGGCCCGTGCTCGTCGTCGGACGCAACGGTGGCACCCTGCTCGGCCTGATGCTGTCGTCGAACAACGACCGGGACGGTCACCGCGACTGGATGGCGCTGGGCACCGGCAGCTGGGACGCGGGCAACCGGCCGAGCTGGGTCCGCTTGGACCGCGTGCTGGACGTGCCCGAGGAAGGCATCCGGCGCGAAGGCGCGGTGCTCGACCGGGCCCGGTTCGAGCAGGTCGCCGCGCGCCTTCGCGCCGAGTACGGCTGGCGGTAGCCGGCCGTTGCGTTACCGCCGGCGGCAGCCGGCCGTCGCGTTACCGCCGGCGGCAGCCGGCCGTTGCGTTACCGCCGACGGCAGCCGGCCCTCGCACTACCGCCGGCGGGCACCCGCCACCGGCGCCGCGGACGGCCGCAATCCGGCGAACCGCCCGAACAGCGACCGGTAGACCAGCGCCCCGAGGGCGCCGCCGATCAGCGGGAACAGGATGAACAGCCAAAGCTGTCCGAGCGCGCCGTCCTGGTACGGCGCGACCGCGATGCTCCGTGCCGGATTGACCGAGGTGTTGTCGATCGAGATCGAGACCAGGTGGATCACCGCCAGGGTGAATCCGATCGACACCCCGGCCAGCAGGACGTCCGAGGCCTGGTCCGTCGCGGCGAGCACCACGAACACCAGCAGCGCGGTCAGCAGCACCTCGACGATCATGGTCGCCCCGATCCCGTAACCCTCGATGAGCACCCCGCCGAGCGGGCCCTCCACCGCCGAGGGGCTGTGCGGGCCCCAGCCGTTGGCGCCGAGCCCCTGCACGGCCCGGTCGTAGGTGGGCAGCGACTGCGCCACCGAGTAGATCGTCACGCCCGCGACGAGGCCGCCGAGGACCTGGGCCACGAGGTAGAACACCGCCCGTTTGGGGGTGACCTGGCCGATCGCGAGCTGGCCGACCGTCACCGCCGGGTTCACGTGGCATCCGGAGATCGGCCCGATGGCGTAGACGAGGAACAGCAGGGTCAGCCCGAACGCCAGCGCGACGCCGAGATTGCCGACCTTGTCCCCGGCGAACACCGCCGTGCCGACCGCGGAGAAGACCAGCACGAACGTGCCGATCGCCTCCGCGGCGTACTTCTTGGCGTCCGAGAATTCGTCCTTCTCCACGGCCTCGAGCGCGGTCTCGTGCTCGGCGGCTCCGGGTGCCCGGTCCGTCGCCCGGCCCTCGTGGCCGGTCTCGCGTTCGTTCGTCATGCGCCCACCTCGCGTCGTGCGGTCCCGCAGGACCGGATCCGATGTGTCGAACTTCGGCACTGGCGAGCACCGCGGGTCGAAGACGGGCTCACAGGCCGCACAGCACTACCGCAACAAGACACCGCGGACACTACGCAAGCCGGGTGACCTCCACAACAACGTCGAGTGCCGTCGAACCGCCGCCGGAGTAGATGCCCTTCAGCGGCGGCACGTCCGCGTAATCCCGGCCGGTACCGACGGACACGTGCTGTTCACCGACGACCGTGGCGTTGGTCGGGTCGTAACCCCACCACGAACCGGTCCAGGCCTCGACCCATGCGTGCGACTCCCCCGCGACCGTCGCCCCGACGGGGGCAGCGGCCGTCGGATGCAGGTATCCGGACACGTACCGGCTGGGAATTCCCATGCCGCGCAACAGGAGAAGCGTCAGGTGCGCATAGTCCTGGCAGACCCCCTCGCGTTCGTCGAAGGCCTGCACGGCCGAGGTGTGCACCCCCGTCGTACCCGGGACGTAGGACATCTCGTCGTGCACCCACTGCGCCGCGGCCAGCACCGCGGCCACCGGATCGGCGCCCTTGGCGATCTGCCGGGCGATCCTGGCGAGACCGCGATCGGCCGGCACGTACCGCGACGGCAACAGCACCTCGTCGTAGCGGTCCCGGTTCTCCTCGCTGCGCAGTTCGTCCCATCCGAGCGCCTCGTCGGGCACCGCGGTCTCCTCGGTCTCCACCACCGACAGCCCGGTCACCTCCAGCGAGGTGTGCGGCGCGTGCAGGTCGAACGCGGTCACCGCCGTGCCCCAGTAGTCGACGTACCGGTACGACCGTGTCGCCGGGGTGGTCTCGACCCGGTTGAGCACGACGGTCTGCCGGCTGTCCGCGCGGGGCGTGAGCCGCACCTCGTTGTACGACGAGGTGACCGGCGCGTCGTACGCGTACCCCGTCTTGTGGACCACTCGCATCCGCCAGGTCACAACTCACCCTCCACGATCGTCTCCCCCTGTGCCGCGCCGGCATCGGTCCAGGCCACCCACGGCGCTGCATGGAAGTACTGCAGCGCGATCGCCTCGCCGACCTGCCGGCACATCTCCTGCAGCGACTGCAGGCGCGTCTGCAGATCCTCGAGCAGCCGTCCGGGGGCGAGGAACTCGAGTTCGCTGCGGGCACGGCCGAGCAGGCGTTGCGCCTCGTCCCGGGCACCGACCCGGCTGTGCGGATGCCGGTCGAGCGCACCGAGGCACCGCTCGGCCTCGCTGATGGCGAAGAACACCGACCGCGGGAACAGCCGGTCCAGCAGCATGAATTCGAGCACCAGGCTCGCGTCGAGGGCACCGCGGTAGGTACGCAGGTAGGTGTCGTGACCACCGACCGACCGCAGGACCGTCGCCCACGTCGGCGAACCCGGGCGGTCGCCCGCACGGGAGAGCAGCAGCCGCACCACCATGTCGACGCGTTCGATGGACCGGCCCAGCAGCAGGAAGCGATAGCCGTCGTCGCGGCTGAGCGTCGAGTCGGCCAGGCCCGCGAACATCGCCGCGCGCTCCTCGACGTACCGGAAGAACTCGTGCGGTCCGAGCCGCTGGGCGGCCCGCTTGCGCTCGGCGAGACCGTTGTAGGTGGCGTTCAGGCACTCCCACATCTCGCTGGAGGTGACCTCGCGGGCGCCGCGCGCGTTCTCGCGCGCGTGCGCGACGGAATCGACGATCGATCCCTGCCCCTTCCGATCGAACGCGATCAGGTCGACCACGGTGGACACGTCCAGCACGCCCGGCGGCTCGGCAAATCCGAGTACCCGCAGCAGCTGCCGGCAGGTACGGTCGGGGTCGACCGTGGAGTCCTCGAGCAGCTGGTGCACCGCGACGTCCATGATGCGGGCGGTGTCGTCGGCGCGTTCGACGTAGCGGCCGATCCAGAACAGGGACTCGGCATTGCGGGCCAGCATCAGCGAACACCCCCGAGCCCGCTCTGCTGCTGCTGCTGCTGCTGTTGCTGCTGTTGCTGCTGTTGCTGCTGTTGTTGCGGGCCGCCGATGTCGGGTCCGTGCTCGACCTGCGCACCGTGCGCCGGCCGGTCGACCACCTGGGTGCCGCCGAGTTCTCGCTCCTCCCCGGAACTGCGCGCGGCGAGCACCCACGTGTCCTTGCTGCCGCCGCCCTGACTCGAGTTCACCACGAGCGACCCTTCGGGCAGCGCGACGCGCGTGAGACCGCCGGGCAGCACCCACACCTCCTCCCCGTCGTTGACGGCGAAGGGCCGCAGATCCACGTGTCGCGGCGCGAGCCGGTCCCCCACCCGGGTGGGAACGGTGGACAACTGCACGACGGGCTGGGCGATCCAGCTGCGCGGGTCGTTGCGGATCTTGCGGGACATGGTCTTCAGCTCGGCGGGCGAGGCGTCGGGACCGAAGACGATGCCGTACCCGCCGGAGCCTTCCACCGGCTTGATCACGAGTTCGTCGAGACGGTCGAGCACCTCCTCGCATTCGTCGTCCAGCCAGCAGCGCAGCGTGTCGACGTTCGGGAGCAGCGGCTTCTCGCCGAGGTAGTAGTCGATGATCTCGGGGACGTAGGTGTAGACGAGCTTGTCGTCGCCGACACCGTTGCCGACGGCGCTCGAGATCACGACATTGCCGGCGCGGGCGGCGTTGAGGATGCCGGCGACGCCGAGCACGGAGTCGGGACGGAACTGCATCGGGTCGAGGAAGGCGTCGTCGATCCGGCGGTAGATCACGTCGACCTGCCGTTCGCCTTCGGTGGTGCGCATGTAGACCGCATTGTCACGACAGAACAGGTCCCGGCCCTCGACGAGTTCGACACCCATCTGGCGAGCCAGCAGGGAGTGCTCGAAGTACGCGGAGTTGGCCACGCCGGGGGTCAGCACCACCACCGTCGGGTCGGCGGCGTTGAGCGCGGCAGCCGCCCGCAGCGCCCGCAGCAGGTGCGAGGCGTAGTCGCCGACGGGACGCACCCGGTGCTCGCGGAACAGGTCCGGGGCGATCCGGGCCATCACCCGCCGGTTCTCCATGACGTACGACACCCCGGACGGCGAGCGCAGATTGTCCTCGAGGACCCGGAACGTGCCGTTCTCGTCGCGGACCAGGTCGATGCCCGCGACGTGGATCCGGACGCCGTTGGGCGGGACGATACCGACGGCCTCGCGGTGGAAGTGCTCGCACGACGTCACCAGCCGTTTGGGGATGACGCGGTCGCGGAGGATGTGCTGCTCGCGGTAGACGTCGTCGAGGAACATCTCGAGCGCCTTCACCCGCTGGGTGATGCCCCGTTCGAGGCGGGCCCACTCCGCCGCCGCGATGACCCGGGGCATCAGGTCGAGCGGGAAGGGCCGCTCCTGTCCGGACAGGGAGAAGGTGACGCCCTGGTCGGTGAAGGCGCGGCCGAGGGCCTCGGTGCGGGCGGCGAGCTCGTCGGCGCCGGTGGAGACGAACCGTTGGTGCAGCCGACGGTAGGGGGCTCGCACCCCACCGGCGTCGTCGAACATCTCGTCGAACGCGAGCGTATAGCCGGGCACGTCGCGGTAGCCGTCGAACACCCCGTCGGAGCGCCTGCGCGAGCGGGAGCGGTCGGGGGGTCGGGCGACGGTCGTTCGGCTGCTCATGCCCGGAATCCTGCTACAGGATGCCGGGGCGTGCAGTGCCGGAAACCCGCTTGTCACCTGCCCGTCACCACCGGCGGCTCCGGTGCCCGGTTTGGGGTTTGCGACGGGCCGCTGGTATCGTCGTCTGTCGGTGCCGTAGTGCGCCCAGAGCTTTCCGACCAACTACCAGCAAGACGACAGGATTTTACGCGTGGCCAACATCAAGTCCCAGGTGAAGCGGATCCGCACCAACGAGCGCAACCGACTCCGCAACCAGTCGGTCAAGTCCTCGCTGCGCACGGCGATCCGTTCCTTCCGCGAGGCCGCGGCCGCCGGTGACAAGGACAAGGCCACCGAGCTCCTCGTCTCCACCAGCCGCAAGCTCGACAAGGCTGCCAGCAAGGGCGTGATCCACGCCAACCAGGCCGCCAACAAGAAGTCCGCTCTGGCCAAGGTCGCCAACGGACTCTGAGGTAGAACGCAAGCTCTGCTCCCGAAGCCGCCCCGTCCCTCGGACCGGGCGGCTTCCGGCGTCTAGTGAGTCCGGCCGGCCAGCCCCGCGACGCGGCGCACGGCGCGCTCCACCGCGTAGTCGGCATCCGCGGCCGCGCCCTTGACGTCGGCATTGAGGTCGGCCACGATCTGTAGCGCCGCCCCGATCGATCCCGGGTCCCACGCGCGTGCCTGAGCCTGCGCCTTCTTCACCTTCCACGGGGGCATCCCGAGCTCGGATGCCATCTTGAACGGGTCCCCGCGCCCGGCCGAGCCGACCCGCGCGATCGTGTGGACAGCATCCGCGAGGGCGTCGGCGAGCAGGACGTGCGCGACACCCCGATGCGTCGCCCACCGCAACGATTCCAGCGCCCCCGGCTCGTCGCCCGCGACGGCCTTCTCGGCCACCTCGAACCCGGTGACCTCGGCCTTGCCGGAGTAGTAGCGCTGCACGGCTGCGGCATCGATCTTGCCGCCCGTGTCGGCGACCAGCTGGCTGCACGCCGCTGCCAGCTCCCGTAGGTCGGAGCCCACGGCGTCGATCACCGCCTGCACGACCTCCGGCGCGACCCGCACACCCGCCGCGCGAAACTCCGCACGCACGAAGTCCACCCGCTCGGCCGCCTTGGTGATCCTGGCGCACTCGTGGGTCTCGGCGCCGCACTTCTGCAGGGCGCCCACCATGGCCTTCGCGCGGCCGGCGCCGCTGTGCAGGACGACCAGGGAGACCCCCTCGGCCGGTTCGGTCGCCGCGTCGAGGATCAGCGCGACGGCGTCCTTGCCGGCCTCCGCGGCGGATTCGAGGACGACCACCCGGTCCTCGGCGAACAGCGACGGGCTGAGCAGCTCGGCGAGTTCGGCCGCGCCCGCGTCCCCGGCGCGCAGCCGCGAGACGGGCAGCTCGGACCCCGCACCCGTCCGCCCCCGGACGTCACCGACGATCCGCGCGACGGCACGTTCGACGAGAAGGTCTTCGTCACCGAGCACGAGATGCAGCTGCGGGTTGTTCACGGATCGATCGTGCCACGACGCCCGGACATCACCGCCGGTGCCCCGGGCCGGCGTCCACGCCGCAGTCGCGGCAGGCACCGAGCGGCGACGAGCCCGCCCACGACGGCGACTGCTCCGCCCACACCACCCGGCACGGGCACCTCGGCGAGGGGCAGGTGGGCCGCGCGGTCCGCCACCTCGAGGATCCACCACAGCATGGGCGCGGTCCCGCGGGCGAGCAGCTCCGCCGCCGTCGGCGACGCCGTGGAGACCACCGCGACGATGGTGCCGAGCACGGTCAACGGCGGAAGTACCGGCGCGACGAGGACGTTGGCCGCGACCGCCACGACGCTGACGGTGCCGGACAGTGCGGCGACGATCGGGGCGGTCACGACGAACGCGGCCGCCGAGACGGCGCACACCTCCGCCGCCGAGCGGGGCCAGCCGCGGGCCCGCAGCCGGGTCACCCAGGCCGGTGCCACCAGCACCAGCCCGGCGGTGGCCGCGACCGACAGGGCGAACCCGACGTCCGTCGCGAGTTCCGGTGCGGCGACGAGCAGGGCACCCACCGCGCCCGCGAGGGCCGGCAGTCCGTGCCGCCGCCGGCCCGTCACCAGAGCGAGCAACCCGATCGCTCCCATCGCGGCGGCGCGCAGCACGCTCGGCGACGGGCGTACGACCACGACGAACGCCACCAGGGCGACCGCCGCGAGCGCGGTGCCCGTGCGGGGGCCGAAGCCGAGGCCCCGCACGGCGAGGAGCACCGCGCCGAGGACGATGCTGACGTTGGCACCGGATACCGCGGTCAGGTGGGTCAGTCCCGCCACCCGGAAGCTCTCCCGGACGTCGTCGGACAGCCGTGAGGTGTCGCCGACGACGAGGCCCGGCAGAAGCCCGGCCGCAGCGGGCGGGAGCACCGCTCCGGACGCCGAGGCGAGCCGCTCGCGGATCCGTCCCGCCCACTGCTGCACCCGCGAGGGCGCCTGCACCGACCGGGGCGGGCTGTCGACACGGACCACGGCCACCGTCAGATCCGCGCCGTCCGGTTCGGCGAGCCGTCCGCGCAGGGTGATCCGCTGGCCCGGCAGCAGCTCAGCCCACTCGTCGACAGGGGCGAACACCACGACGGCGCCGCCGCCCGAGTACCGGTCGGACCCCAGCTCGGCGCGCCGCAACGTCGCCGGAACCAGCACCTGGTCCCCGCCGAAAGCACTGTCTCCCAATCTTTTCGGATCCTCCGTCGGTTCGACTACGAGGGTGGCCCAGCCGGCGCGTGCGGCCGCGGCGGCGAGCGGATGCGTCTCGGCCGCCCACACCCGCAGTGCGACCGCCGCAGAGAATCCGGCAGCGACGACGAGAGCGGCGAGCAGCGGCCGGGCCGCCGCACGAAGCCGTCGTCGCCGTGCCACGACGACCGTGGCCGCCGCGCACAGGGCGGCCGTCGCCGCGATCCCGAGCGAGACCCGCCAGCCGGCGTGCAACCCGAGCGCGGTTGCGGCCCACGCCGCGACCGCGCCCGGCACCAGTCGCGCGTCGTCGCGGTCGGACGCGGTCACACCACGACCAGCGTCCGCAGGCGCGCCAGCCGAGCGGGACCGATCCCGTCGACCTCGGCGAGCTGTTCGACGTCGGTGAACGGCCCGTTGTCCCGGCGCCACGTCACAATCGCGGCCGCGGTGACGGGACCGACACCGGGCAGCGCATCGAGGGTCGCCTCGTCGGCGGTGTTGAGGTTCACCAGCCCCGCCCCGGGGGGTGCGCCGGGCCCCCCGACCCCACCCTCGCCACCGGAGCCGGACACCCCGCTCGCCGGCGGAACCGGCGGCGACGCGCCGACCACGACCTGGTCTCCGTCCGCGAGCCGCTGCGCCAGATTCAGGTTGGTCAGGTCCGCACCGTCGAGGGTGCCGCCCGCGGCGGTGAGAGCGTCGGCGACCCGCGCGCCGGGCGCGACCCGCACCAGACCGGGCTTGCCCACCAGGCCCACCACACTGACCACCACCTCGTCCGGCGCCGCGTCCTGCCGGGACGCCACGGGGTCGGCCGCCGGTGCCGCAACCTCCACCGCCGGCAGCGGCGGTACCGGCTCCGCGACGGGACGATCGCCCCAGACCACGACGAGGGTGGCGAGCACCGCCACGACACCGACTGCCGCGAGGGCCCCGGTCCCACCCCGGCCGGTCTGCCAGCGCGCCGCGCGCAACCGCTCGAGCGGACCCGGCGGCTCGACGGTTCCGGCCGCGTCGTACCACGGGTGCGGGACGTCGTCCGCCTCGTGCGGGATCGTCGGCGCCGCCGATGCCCGATCGCCGCCGGACCGGGCGATCGCGTCGAGCCGGCTGCGCACGAGATCGTGCTCGTCGCTGCTGCCCATGGCGCGACGCTAACCGGATCCGGCCGCCGTCCACGCGACCGCCGAAGCGATCCGGCGAATCTGTGGATGAATCGTCCGCCTGTGGACAACCTCTACGCGCGAGAGACGACCACCCCGACGGCACCGGGACCGACGTGTGCGCCGAGAACCGCGTCGAGTTCGGACACCGACAGCGCGGTGCCGGCGGGCAACCGCTCGGCGAGCTGTGCGGCGAGTTGCTCGGCGCGTTCGGGGGCCTCGCGGTGGTGGACGGCTACCGCTGTCACCGGGTCCGCGGTGTCGACGACGCCGTCGACCAGCTTCGCCATCGCCCTGGTCATGGTGCGGGTCTTCTCCCGCAGCACCAACCGGCCGTCGACGAGGTGCAGCACCGGCTTCATCGCCAGAGCGGTGCCCAGCAGGGCCGTGGCGGTGCCGATGCGGCCACCGCGGCGCAGATGGTCGAGCCGGTCGACCACCAGCAGGGTCCGGCTGCGGGCGGCGACCTCCACAGCCCGTTCGTACACGGCCCGCGCGCTCGCACCGGACCGGGCCAGCTCCGCCCCCGCCAGGGCGGCGAATCCCAATCCCATTGCGGTGGTGCGACTGTCGACCAACTGAACCCGGTCGCCGAGGGCGTCGGCGGCGTAGCGGGCGGCCGACCAGGTACCCGACAGCTCACGGGACAGGTGCACGGCGACCACGCCGTCACCGCCGCTGTCCGACAGCGCCTCGGCGTACGCCTCCGTCAGTTCGGCCGGGGAGGGACCGGAGGTGGTGACGCCGGACAGGTCCGCGGGCAGATCGTCCACGCCCTCGCGCAGTTCGACACCGTCGGCGATCACGTGCAGCGGCACGACACGGATGCCGTACCGCTCCACCACTTCCGGGTCGAGACAGCACGACGAGTCGGTCACCACAACTACAGACACGCCGCCTACCGTATGTCCTCCGCGGCGGCGCGCGCATCCCGGCGCACCATCCGTACCGCCTCGAGAACCGCGGCGGCCACTTCGCTGTGCCCGTTCCAACCCCAGTGAATGCCGTCCGGGTTCGCCTCGCCGGAGTGGATGTCCGCGTGCACGGCCTCGCCGAGATCGACCAGAGGAACCGACTTTTCGCACGCCCACCGGTTGATCGCCCGGGCCGCGGCGGGACGGCCGCGGTGCACCGCGCGATACTGCTCGCTGCGATGCACCGACGGCAGCGTGCCGATCACGGGCAGGTCCGGCCGCATGTACGCCAGCGACTCGCGGATGGTTTCGAGGTAGTCCACGCTGACCCGGGGCGGCAAGGCCACCGGCCAGCCGAGGGGCGACAGCCGGGGCTGCAGCCATCCGTAGGTCTCCCGCACGACGCGGCGCAGGCGCGGCGGCCGCACGTAGCGCAGGGTCTCCCGCAGCGCCGTCGGCAGGGGGGACGGCAGGGTGTCCATGCCGCCCACGGCCAGCACGACGGCACCGGCCCGTGGGATCGTCGCCCACACGCGTGGATCCTGCGTCATCGCCCACCATGCGTCGCGGGTCGTCCACCCGATCCGCGCGACGAGTTCGACGTCCCAGTCGAGTTCCCGCGCCACGATGTTCGGCCAGATCCCCGGATGGTCCGCCGGCAGTCCGCCCTTCGGGCCGTAGTAGCTGAGCGAGTCACCGATCACGAGCAGCGTCGGCCGCTGCGGGCCGGCCACCGGCCGTGGCTCAGAGGACGTCATCGGCCGCCACTGTCGCCGTCGCGTTCCACACGTCGAGCCGCCACGCGGGCTGGTCCCCGTATCCGCTGAGCTGGACCCAGCCGGTGTTGCCGAGCCCGCCGAGGACCGGCCACCGGTCGACCGGGAGATCGAGCAGCGCGGCGGTCAGTGCCGCGATCAGTCCGCCGTGCGCGACGACGATGATCGGCCGCTGCACCCACTGCTCGTGTTTGTCGAGCAGTTCCTGGATCACCGGGGCGCTGCGCCGGGCCACGTCGACCCGGCTCTCCCCCTCGGGGGGTGCCCAGGTGGCGTCGGCCCGCCACGCTGCCCGCGCCCCCGGGGACACCGAGTCCACGTCGTGATGGGTCAGGCCCTGCCACCGGCCGAGGTGGGTCTCACGCAGCCGCGGATCGATCTCCACCGGCAGACCGGCCTGGTCACCGAGTTCGACGGCGGTGTCGTAGGCGCGCCGCAGATCGGAGGAGACGATCGCCACGGGCCGGTGCTCGACGAGGATCCGGGCGGCGGCCACGGCCTGACGCCGCCCCAGCTCGGACAGCTCGGTATCGAGCTGCCCCTGCATCCGGCTCGTGGCGTTGTACTCGGTCTGCCCGTGGCGCACCAGGATCAGTCGCCGGACCGGTACCCGATGGGTCACCGGTCGCCCGGCGTGTCGTCCGCGGTGGGCGTGGTGTCATCGTCGGCCGGCGCGGGGGCGCCGGTGTCGGCGGCCGGCGCGGGGGCGCCGGTGTCGTCGGCCGGCGCGGGGGCGCCGGTGTCGTCGGCCGGCGCGGGGGCGCCGATGCCGTCGACGGTGATCACCGGGCAGTCCTTCCACAGCCGGTCGAGGGCGTAGAAGTTGCGTTCGTCGTCGTGCTGGATGTGTACCACCACGTCGACGTAGTCCAGCAGCGTCCAGCGACCCTCGCGGGTGCCCTCGCGCCGCACGGGCTTGTGCCCAGCCAGCCGCAGCTTCTCCTCGACGTTGTCGACGATGGCGTTGACCTGACGCTCGTTGGCCGCGGAGGCGATCACGAAGCAGTCGGTGATGACCAGTTGCTCGGACACGTCCAGCACCACGACATCGGTGGCCAGTTTCTCGTCGGCCGCGCGGGCCGCGATGCGTGCCATCTCGATGGCTTCTGCAGTTGCCGTCACTGCGTGGTCTTCCTCTCGGGGTGGGGATGGGACTCGGGG
>NZ_JAALEH010000061.1:0-34369 GCF_011058195.1 Rhodococcus sp. 14C212
GTCGCGTTGCGACGTTGGTGGCCGGCATGGTCGACGGCGCCCCCGCCGCCGCAGTTGCAGGCCCTGATGAACTCGGTCGCGGCGGGCCACGGCCTGCACCTCTACCTCCCGAACTAACAAACTACCGCTATGCTGTCGGGTTCCTCGCGGCGGGGCCGCTGGCGTCGCGGTTCGGTTCCCATACCGTGATGTCTGTGGGTCTGTGCACCGCTGCCGTCACCACGCTGCTGGCAGCCTTTCCTTCCACGCTGCTTCTCGAACTGATCGCTCGCGCGGGGCAGGGCTGCGCGGCAGCCGCCTTCGCCCCCGCCGCGTTCACGTATATTGCCGAGAACATCGATCCGCGCCAGCGTCTGCTGGCTTTGAGCTGTTTGACCAGCGGTTTCCTCGGAGCGGCGGCAGTCGTTCCCGTCGCCGCACAGGTGATCGCTGTTGCGGCCGGTTGGCGCGCGGTCTTTGTGCTCGGTGCGGGTGCGCTCGCGGTGGCCGCCGTGGTCGTTGTTGTGTTCGTTCCAAGGGCGCGGGCCATCGGCCACCCCCGTGGTGCGCGGCTCTTCGGGGTCTTGGTGACGATTCTGGGCAGGTGGCGGTTGGTCGCGCTGTTCGGTGCTTCGGCCACATTCCTCGGAGGGTATGTCAGCGTTTTCACCACCATCTCGCTGGTGGGCCCGCCGTCGGTTGCCGGAAATCCCGAGGCCCTGCAGGTGCTGCGCTTGATCACTGTGCCAGCACTTCTCGTCATTCCATTTCTGGGTCGAGTGCTGAGGCGGTGGCGACCGGCCCGCCGGGGCGCGGCGGCGTTGGGTGTGGCGGCGATGTCCGTGGCCGCCGGATCGGTGTCGTCGGACTACCTGGTAGGACTGTCGATAGCGGTGTTGCTGCTCGTGGCGGCGATTTCCGCTACGGCGTCAGCCATTGTCGAGTCACTTCTGGTGCAGGTGCGTCCGGAGGAAACGGGCGGTGCAACGGCACTGTACGGATCCTTCACCTTTCTCGGTGCCAGCGCCGGACCAGCCCTCGCCTCGGTGGTCAGCCCTTGGGGTTTCCGAATCGGCATGCTTGCCGCGGCCATCTGGCTCGCCATCGGGGCGGGTTTGATCCTCGTCTCTTCCGCAGGAGCCGGGGCCCGACGATCGATTCAACACGGCACCGAGGGTGCTGTGTCATCCCTGCGGTAGGGAGCTCAGGGCAGGTCGGCATCAGCCGCGAGCGCGGCCGACACGAATTCGTCTGGCAGGTCCGACGACAGCGGCGGATGTCTGGGGGGATGGACGTTGTCGGCGATTTGTCGGAGGGTGTCCATGACGTGTACTCCTCCATCGGCGAGAAACCGCACCAACCCGGCTTTCGCGCATTGGGCTGCTACCCCGGTGAGCAGGCTTCCAGCCTCTTTGCTACGGCCGGATGCGGCGAGGCAGCCGGCCAGCAGCCTGCGGGCCCGTAGCTCAGCCCGGTGGCGTTCGCTGCCCGCAAGTCGCTCCGCCCACTCTCTGGCCCACTGACATGCGAGCTCGGTATTCGCCAGGGATCCGGTTCGCACCAATCGCGTGATGGCCGCCTCCTCCCGGTTCTGCGCGATAATCTCGTCGAGACCGGACACCTGCTCCGCACGTTCGGCGTAGGTGAGATCTGCAGTTTGCGAGGCATCTGAGGATGGTAGGACGAGATCCAGGCGCGCCGATTCGTTGACGATGGAGCTGTAGAGCCTCGGCAGTTGCATCTGCATGGAGAATCGGGCTCCCTCGTCCAGTCGTGTAACGGCCGCTGACCGGTCGCCGAGTATCACTTTGATTCGGGCTCCGACGACGTACCGGGCAATCTTCAAGTCGACAGCGCCCGCGTGTGGTCCGAGGTCGTATCCGTCGTCGAGTAGTCGCTCGGCCTCGGCGGTGTGTCCCTGTTCGTACAGAACTTCACCGAGGAGCCCGCCGGCTAACCGAGCGGTGTAGGAGCGTCGACCATCCACTTGCTGAGCGATCTTCACCGCGGTGCGGAAACTCGCTTCCGCCAGCTTCACATCCAGTTGCTCGAAGGCCGCTATACCCACCCAGCAGTGTCCGTGTACCGAGTTGTACGGTCCGTTGTTCCGCTGGTGATACGCTGCGGCCCAGTGCTGAAGGGCATAGGCGGCGCGGTAGTCCGCCCGACAGATCTTGGCGAACGTCGCAACGTTCGCTGCGACGGATACGACCCACGGCCGAAAGTCATCGGGACGATCGAGACACGGACGCACCAAGTCGTCGATTCGCGAGGCTCGGTCTGCACGCAATTCCACGACTGCTCTGATCACCGAGGCTTCGGCACGCAGCGCGGGGGTCTCCGACGCGCTGAGGTGGGTGAGCGCGGTATCGACGCGGTCAAGTGCCTGCAGAGCGGGGCCTGGGTTGTAGAGCAGGATGTTCGACCACGCGGCGGCGAGTTGCAGCCGCGGATTAGACATTGTGCTGTCTGTCGGCAGCTTGTCGACAAGTCCACGCAACGTCGACATCTGCGAATGCTCGAGCAGATACGTCCCGTCGCGTTCGACCAGTTTCCCTGCACCGGCCGTATCGCCGGCACGCAGTGCGTGATCGACTGCTTCGCTGAGAAAGCGGTGCTCGGCGAACCAGGTGGATGCGGATCGATGCAACTGCGCCGATCGCCCGGGGAACTCGGTGTCGAGTCGGCCACGCAGGAATTCTGCGAACATGTGGTGGTATCTGAACCAGTGCCCTTCGTCGTCGACTCGGCGCAAGAAAAGGTCACGCGCTTCGATCAGCTCGAGCATCGCCTGACCGCGTCGCACATCGGTCAGGGTCGAGGCCAGATCGGCGCAGATGCGGTCGGGGATGGCGGTGGCCAGTAAGAATGCACGCGTATCCGTATCGAGGGAGTCGAGGACGTTCTCGGCGAGGAAATCACCGATCGCGTGGTGGCGGCCCGAGAGGTGTGCAATGAACTGGGCAGGGTCCGCGGACGAGCGCAGAGAAATCGACGCCAGCTGTATGGCGGCGGCCCAGCCGTCGGTCGACCTCGCCAGGTCGGCGATGTCCTCTGTTGCCAGGTCCAGTCCCGAGGCTTCCATGAGGAAGCTGCGTGTTTCTCCTTCGTCGAATCGCAATACTGCCGAATCGATCTCGACTAGTTCGTTGCGAACGCGCATCCGGCTCATCGGCAGTCCAGTTTGCGTGCGACTGGTCACGATGATCTGGACGTGGTGGCAACCGTTGTCCAGTAGGTACGTCAGCGTAGCCGCACTCGAGGGATCCGAGACCCGATGCCAGTCGTCGAGGACGAGAGCCAGGTATTGGTCTTGATCGTGCAGTGTGTTGATCAACGTTGTCAGCACGTGCGGGCACGCGCGGTCACCGTGTGCTTCGAAGGTGTTACGCAATTCGGTCGCCAAGGCCGGCAACGCGGTGGTGATGGCTTCGATGAGATGTGCGAGAAACCAGAGAGGATTGTCGTCGTCTCGGTCGATGGTCAGCCATGCGGTGGCAATGCCCTCGTCGGCGAGCTGATGGAGCCACTGTGCCGCTGCGGTGCTCTTTCCGTAGCCGGTGGGTGCGTGGATGACGGTCAGGCGTCGCCGTCGATCGGTGTGAAGGGCCTGCATCAGACGGTCCCGGGTGACCAGCGTACGGCTCGGTGGTGGGGGTCGGAATCTGGTGGCGGGTGTTGGGGGTGCCGAGTACCGGCCGGAGGGCATCGGGGTCCGCGAGTGCGGTGCCGGGAATCGGAATCCGAACGCTGGTGAAGTGTAGTCCGGAGCGGCACCTGAGTCTGTCGCACTCCCTTCGGCGTTGTGGTGGGCGCGGCGTAATTGGTCGGCGAAGTCGGCTGCCGTGCGGGGACGATTGCCGCGATCGCGTGCCATCGCGTGCTCGATCACAGTGCAGACCTCCTCGGGAATCTCTCCATGCCAGTCGCGTAGCAGGGAGCCGCTCGGATTGGTGATGCGCCGAAACTGGTCGATCAGAGACTCTCCGCGGCGCCGCTCGAAGGCCGCGTGCCCGGTGAGCGCGCAGAACAGAGTGGCTCCGAGGCTATAGATATCGCTCGCCGGGCTGGGGGGACGCCCGAGTAACACGTCGGGGTCGGTGTAGGCGGGTGACCCGGTGACGACACCGGCCGCGGTCTCGAACCCGCCGGCGATGCGCGCGATGCCGAAATCTGTCAGCTGCGGCTCTCCGTAGGTGTCGATCAAGATGTTCGCGGGTTTGACGTCTCGGTGCAGGATGGATTGCTGGTGGGCAGTCTCGAGCGCGTCGGCCACCTTGATACCGAGGTGTAGGACCCGGGGCCAGGGGATCGGACCCGACTCGATCAGCGACTGAAGGGAGCCCGGCTCGTGGTAGTGCATGACGAGGTACGGGTGACCGGCACCCGTCGTCCCGACGCGATAGATAGTGACGATGTTGGGGTGCCCGGATAAGCGCCCCATTGCTCTTTGCTCACGGAGAAAGCGATCCACGCCTTCCGGGTCGTGATAGGTCGTGAGCACCTTGATCGCTACGACGCGATCGAGAGCCCGCTCTCGGCAGCGATAAACCACACCGAAGCCGCCCCGTCCGATCTCGGTGGCGCCCTCGAATCCCTCCGCAGCCAGCTCCGTGGCGATGGCTGCAGTCTGGTCGCGCTGCGTTGCCCCCGGATCGGTCTCGGCCACCTACGACCTCGAACCGGCACCTGGTGCCTTGAATCGGCTCATCACCCACCTCGCGCCTACTGAATCAAGGATAATCTGGTAGCCGACCGAACCCGCCCTGAACGCGTCAATACACGCTCGATGACCGCGATGGTGGCTGAGGAGGGGTCAAGCAGAATTCGCGGCCTCGTCCGCGGCACTACCGGTCATCCCCCCACCCTGTGTGGGCGGGTGCGGAGCATCGAATCGAGAGCCATAACCGTGTCAATCGTTACTGGGAGAACGATGGCGCTCCCAGCACCGCATCTCTGAAGGACCGACGACCTGTCATCGAAGCCTGTGTGAACCTCGACCCCGTCTCCCGCAGCACGATGGCCCTGTCGGCTCCGACCCCGTTGGCGTCGTTGATGGCGGCAGTCGAGCCAGACGCGTACAGCCACCGTGCGGTGCAAGATCGCGGTCAGTGCGTTGGCCAGGTAATAGCGGTGGCACGGCACGGCACGGGACCGCCGCGAGGGACCAGGTGGCCGTCAACTGCGAACGTTCACCTCGAGCTGGTGCCGCGGTGACCTGCGCTTCGACCCGGTCCATGCCGACCTCGGTCGGGTGGCAGAGAAGGGACTGTTCGGTCGCTCTGCTGCCCGTGGGGCACGCGGACGGGATCTCGCGTGCGCTGGGCCGCAGTATGCCGGTGCTGCTGGGCGGAAGGTGGTGGCGCCCTCAGATCGGGCTGGTGTGCATGGATCAGATTGTGGTCTACCTCGGGACGGACACCGATGTCATGGAAGGAGATCGTGCGGTGTTGTTCGAGGAACTGAGGGCACCACCGGGGGCGCGCATCGGTGGGCTCGCGCGTTCGGGACGACCCCCGCCGAGATCCTCGGCGGACTGCGTAGTCGGATCGAATGGCGTTACATCATTGGCGCGCAGCATATTTCCGGTTCAGAGCGCCGCGGGTGCGCTGTCCACCGAGCGGACGGAACAGCACACCCGCGGAAATTGTCGTGAGTGCCGGTCAGTTAACGTGTCGCACCGAGCCGGTGTTCCCGGTCGGTATCGGCCGGTCGCTGCCCGGCATCGTCGATCGCACATGGTCTCCTGCTGAGCGCGATCGTCGAGACGGCCCCAGCCACGCTCCAGAGTGCGAGCCAGGTACAGATCAGCCAGGTGGAGTGCGTCCAGCTATAGAACAGCGTCGCCATGAACGGGGCGGTGCCGCCGATGACGCTGACCGACAGGGCCTGACTCAACGCGACGCCGCTGAACCGGACATCGGCATTGAATCGTTCCGCGAGGAAGGCCGGCTGCGGGGCTTGCAGTGCCGAATGCACCACCGCCAGCATGAAGGTGATACCCAAGAACGCGGCCCAGCCCGATCCGGTGTTCATCAGCGTGAACAGCACGAACCCTCCGAACAGGGCGGTGAAGCACCCGGCGAGAAGGACAGTACGGCGTGAGAACCGGTCACTCAGATGACCGGATACCGGCAGACTTATCAAATAGACGATCGATGCGGCGAGCAGTGCATTGAGCATCGTGGTACGGCTGATATCCAAGATGGTGGTGCCGTAGGAGACGGCATAGGTGGAAACCAGATAGAACAGGATGCCTCCAGGAGCAATGACGCCCGCGGCCCATGCGACGTCCCGCCATTGACTGCGCAGTAGTGTGCGCACCGGGGTGCTTTGCTGGGCCGATGCCGTCTGCAGTTCGGTGAAGTCCGGGGTTTCCTCGACGCCGAGGCGAATGAACATCGAGATGGCGAAGAGTCCGGCGCTGAGCAGGAACGGAATCCGCCATCCCCACGTTTCGAAAGCGTCGCCGGAGATGTGGTCACTGACGGTGACGGCGATGGTCGACAACAGGAGTCCACCGGGCACCCCCATCTGGACGGTGCTGCCATACAGCCCGCGCCGGCGCGGGGGTGAATGCTCGACGAGCATCAGTGCAGCTCCACCCCACTCTCCGCCCATCGCGATACCTTGCACGAAACGGAGAGTGACCAGCAGGAGCGGTGCAAGCCAGCCGACTTGCTCAAATGTCGGAAGTATGCCGATCAGAACCGTCGCGGTGCCCATCATCAACAGCGAGACCACGAGCGTCTTGCGCCGGCCGACCTTGTCACCCATTCCGCCGAAGAGCACGCTGCCCAATGGCCTCGCCAGGAATCCCACCGCGAAAGTCGCGAAGGAGGCGAGGGTCCCCGCCAGTGGGCTGTATGACGGGAAGAACAGGGGTCCGAACACGAGGGCTGCGGCGGTGCCGTACAGGAAGAAGTCGTAGTACTCGAGTGCGGTGCCGGCGAATCCTGCTGCAGTAACACGAAGCATCTTTGTGGTGGAGCGTTTTTCAGGCACGCTCATGATGGTTCCTCCAGAGAGAACAGTAATGTGAGGAAGCGGCAACCGTGGCGTAGTGCACGGTTTCTGGGAGTCGGGCAACGTTCACGCGGACTGTCCTCCGTCGATCAGGATCGGCACCGGTGACGACGATGCTCGACGGGAGACCAGGTAGTCCACGGATGCTCGATGACTGTCCGGCCGGATCTACCAACGCGGTAGGGCATCGAGGAAGGTCGTCAGCGCGGTTGTCACGGCATCGGGGCTTTCTTCAGTCGCCAAGTGACCCGCGCCTGGGATTCGGGCAAAGGCCGATCCCGGTATCCGGGCATGCATCCGTTCGGCAGCTGCAATGTCGATGCCGTTGTCGTCCTCACCGTGCACGATGAGGGTCGGGATTTCTATCTCTGGCAGGCGGGAAAGGCGTTCGTGCTTGCCGATCCACGAGTTGTATTCGCCCCACACCGACCGCGATGGTCTGGTCCGCCACTTGCGCACCCACGAATCGACCAAATCGGGACGGTTCGCGATGGCCTGCGGGCCGAAAATGATGGGAACGAAGGTCTGTGCGAAGCTTGCGGAGATGGGGGCTTCGCTCTTCATGGGTCGGAACACATCGGCGAACCGAGCCTTCTCCTCGCTGGTATAGGCGTCAGCCATCGTGTCCATCAGGACCAGCCCGGCCAGCCGTTCAGGGTGCTTCAGGGCCAGTTCGATCGCCATGAAACCGCCCACGGACATTCCCACCAGTACGAATCGGTCGATTCCTGCTCGGGCGGCCACCTCCAGGCAATCGGAGACCAGCGAGTCGAGGTCGTAGTCGGTGGCATACTCCGATGTTCCGGCCCTGCTGGTGTAGGCGATGGTTCGGTAGCGATCGGCCAGAGCAGCGGTTTGCTCGGTGTACATGGTCCGATCCAGGAGCGTGCCGTGGGAGAAGAGCACCGCTGGTCCGTGTCCCTGGTCTACAACGTCGAAAACCTTCATCGGCTCTTCCCTTTCATGTCATTGGGCCTGAGGCGGAGGGCCGAGGCACGGGGAGGTTGTGTTCGACAACGGCGGCGAAATCCTCCGGATCGCTCGGAGTGTGCGGGGGAGCATGTCAGTGCACCAGGTCTTCGAGGTTGGAGTTGAGCGCCTTCGGTCGCGGAACCAGCCACAGGCCGATCAGCGCGATCAGCGGCAGTACGGCACCAAAGACGATGACCAGTACATTCCAGCTGTAGACGGTCAGCAATGGAGCGACGATGAGCGCAAGAGTTCCGTAGCTGGCCCACAACATGCCAGAACCCCATGCTCCACCCGTGCCACGAATACGGGTGGGAAAGGCTTCTTGCAAGAAGTTCGAGGATCCGCCCCATAGCCCGATGGTGATCAAGACGTAGACGACGAACCAGGGCAAGATCGTCGACGGTGTGGCCAGGTACACCATGAAGATGGCGCAGACAGATCCGAGCACCCCGACGGACGTGAGGGTGTAGTGGGCGCCTTTGCCCCGCGTGAGGAAACTGGCGGCGAGGATGGTGACGATACCGAGCCAGTTTGCCCAGGTTATTGCGCGGTTGGCCTCGAGAAACGAGATGTCCTTCGCCTGCAGGAAGCTCAGTCCGAAATAGGACATGATGGCGTATTGGGGCACGATGAAGAGGAAGAACAGGGTTACTCCGATGGTGCGGCGACGCATATCCGCTGCCCACAGCTGAGCGAGCACACTTTTCTCCGTCTTGGCGACGTCGACGTGGAACTTGCTCGCCCCCGTCCGACGGGCATGCTGGAGATCCTGGAAGTGCGGTGTTTCCTTGATGACGAAGAAGACCGCGATACCGAAGGCCAAGGGGAGTACGCCGACGATCCAGAACACCGCCCGCCATCCCATGCTGGCTGCGATGTGTTCGGAGAAGAAGGCCGATGTTCCGAATCCGATGGCCCAGCCCACTGGTACGGTCCCGGTCATCCATCCCCGGTGCTTCGCAGGTACTGACTCGGCAATGAGCACGGTGGCCAGTCCCCACGAAACGTACCCGACTGTTGCGATCGACCGCATTACACCGAATGACGCAGTGTTCCAGGAGAATCCAGCAAGAATAGTGAACGCAGAGCAGATCGCGATAGCTGCGACGAAGAGTGGCTTACGACCGAAGCGGTCCGTCAACGGACCGATGAGGAACATGGCGATGACGCCGCAGGTGAAGAATCCGGCCGCATAGATGTACCCGACGGCCTTGTCGGAGAACCCCAGACTCTGCTGGATGAGGGGATAGCTCGTGGGGAAAATCGCGGCGTCGGCGGCGATGGTCGCGTAGCCGAGCACCCCGAGCACCATGACAGCCCAGTGGTAGGGCCTCAGGCGGTTGCTCTCCGCGGAAAGTGGAGTGGATGGGCGTTCGCGCAAACCATCGTCGATGGCTGTTTCTGGCATCGGGGCTCCTGGGGACATCGAGGAGGAGGGGATCACGCAGTGGCGTGCGCCACACAGTCTGCGGTTTTTTGCATCATTTATCAAGTGTGCAGCCACGGGAGAGGTGGGGAGTGGCACGTATGACCGCTCTGAACTGGTACTTTACCGACAGGACGGTGCGGCTAGGGCTCACGCCGACGAATACTCCCCGGATATTTGATACAAGTTACCTGCTCCGTACGGGGAAGAAGGTGGGGGAGTTCCGACACCCTTGCCGATCGCTGTCATTCGCGGAACGAGACCGATCTCGGCGCCAGCGGATGGTTCGCCCTCCACCGTGCCATGAGGGACCCTGCGTTCAGACGGGCTGGATGACCGGCAGCCCGCGCGCGGCTCTTCAGATCCGCGGTCAGCTCACCGCGTTTCTTCCCACGTCGATGGCGTGGGCCCTGGACGCGTTGGACATCATCGAGCGGTCGAGAGCGTGACGTGCTCGAATGCCTGGTTGCCGGCTCATCCAACCGCGAAATAGGACAGAAGCTCAGTATTGCCGAGAGCGCCGGGTGCTTCCATGTGGGCCATATCCTGCGCAAGTTGCGCGCGCGTACACGGGCCGAAGCCATCGCGCTGGGGTGGATGCAGCAGCAACTCGACCTGCCGAGTTTCAGACGCACTCGCCCGCCAGGTCACCGGCCGGTTCACCGTGTCAGCCCGGCCGGTGACCTGCGCCGTCTTCCGACGTGTCTGTTCGCCGTCCTCAGTCGTCGTCGGCGAGGATGCCGTCGCGCTTGAGTTTGGCGATCACGTACTCGCCCTCGAACTGAACATGTTCGCGCGACGCAGCCTCCGCTGCTGCCCCGTCCCCACGCTTCAAGGCGTCGAGCATTTTCTGGTGACTCCGAGTGGCTTCGGGACTCGCGCCGGGCGGTGCCTCGTACACGGCCCGTGGCAGGTTCTTGGCCAACTGCCGCAACACCGACAACAGGCGCCGGCTGCCACCCGTCTGGTTGATGAGGGCGTGAAACTCCCAGTTCAGGTTATGAAGCACGTCAGGATCGTCGCTGTTCTGCATGAGTTCGTGTAGCTCCTGCAACCGGGCAAGCGTTGGCTGGGTGATACGGGACGCGGCACGTCGTGACGCGAGCCCCTGCACCATTCCGTAGATTCGGTAGTGATCGTCGATGTCCTCGCGCCGGATGGGGACAACATAAGAACCGCGATGCGGCTCGGAGTCGATCAATCCTTCGGCCTCGAGAGTGATGAGCGCTTCCCGAACCGGCAGACGACTGACGCCGAGATCTTTGGCGATTTGGTCCTGTGGCACTCGCTGTCCCCGAATCAGAGACCCGTCGAAGATCATATTCTTGATGTAGTCGACGACCTGACCACTCATGTTTCGTCGCGCCACCTGCGGACGAGCGTCCTCACGCCGGCCACCGTTCTGTGCAGCACGAATCGGTAGATCGATTCCGGCGTCAGACGCAGTCATCTCGACTCCTAATTTGATCAATCATCAACACGGGCTAGTGTACGTGATCCGTAGGGGCACCGCTGACGCATCGCCACGTGCAACACGCCGCCGCACGCCGATCGTCCCCCAAGTAGCGCATCGACGGCTCTGAACAGCGGTTTTGTGTAGTTCGTCAGCCGGCCGCTTCTCCTGGCTCGGCACTTCGCTGTCCGCGGCGCCTGGGCCGGACTCGACTTCGAGGCCACGTTGGCGTAACGTGAGTCACATCTGATGTATCACATATCCAATCTGAGAGGCATGATGACACCCATCGCATCGACCGATCACCGTCTCTCCTCGGCTGTCGTCAACCGCCTGAAGAGCGCCCCGCACGTCTTCATCGATGGCGGACAGCGCGCAGCGCGCAGCGGCGAGGAGATTCCCGTCTTCGACCCGGCAACCGGGCGCCAGATCGCGGTTGCGGCTTCCGGAGGAGTGGACGACGTCGCCGACGCGGTCGATGCGGCCCGGCGCGCGTTTGCCGAGTCGGCCCCGTGGCGGCAGATGAGCCCCCTTGACCGCGGACGCATCCTCCACCGGATCGGCGATCTGATCTACCAGCACGCCGATGACTTCGCTCAGCTCGAGGTCCTCGATGCAGGGAAGGTCCTCGGCGCAGCACGAAACATCGATGTCGAGTTCGCCGCGCGGGCGTTTCACTACTACGCCGGCTGGCCCACCAAAATCGTCGGTTCGACCGTCCCGGTGTCTCATCCGAGTATCCACGTGCGCACCGAACGCGAACCGGTCGGAGTGGTGGGCGCGATCACCGCATGGAACTTCCCACTTCTGCTGTGCGGATGGAAGATCGGCCCCGCACTTGCCTCCGGGTGCACGATGGTCCTCAAGCCTTCCGAAGAAACGCCCCTGTCGGCGTTGTGGCTGGCGGAACTCGCCGGCGAGGCCGGACTGCCCCCCGGCGTGCTCAACGTCGTTCCCGGCACCGGCGGGACCGCTGGTCAAGCCTTGGTTGCCCATCCTGGGGTCGACAAGCTCACATTCACCGGCTCGACGAAGGTCGGCAAGCACATCGCTCGCCAAGCCGCGGCCGACGTCAAACGGGTGACACTCGAACTTGGTGGCAAGTCCGCCAACATCATCCTGCCCGACGCCGACGTGACGGAGGCGGTGACCGGTTCTGCGGGCGGCATCTTCTGGCACTCCGGTCAAACCTGCAGCGCGCCATCACGATTGTTTGTACACAGAGACATCCATGACGAGGTCGTCGAGCAACTCACCGCGATCGCCGGGCAGTTGAGGATCGGACATGGGCTCGACGAGGGTGTCGATTTCGGCCCTTTGGTCAACAATGCGCAACTCGAGCGCGTCCGGGGATATGTCGAACATGCAAAAATCAAGGGCGCCAAGGTCTATCAGTCTGCGCAGGTTCCCGGCGATCTGACCGGGCACTTCCACCCTCCGACGATCATCGCCAATGCGACCGACGACATGGAATGCGCACGTGAGGAGATCTTCGGTCCGGTTGTCGTCGTTCTCGCCTTCGACCACATCGACGAGGTCATCGAACGGGCGAATGCCGGCGACTACGGCTTGGCCGCGGGTATCTGGACGACGAATGTGAATACCGTCCAGACGATGACGCGCAGACTGCAGGCCGGGACCGTCTACGTCAACGGCTGGGGGCTGACCGATCCAGCAGCTCCGTTCGGCGGGTTCCACCAGTCGGGCTACGGCCGTGACCTGGGCCCGGACAGCCTCGACGGATATCTGGAAACCAAGTCCGTATGGACCATGCACAGCTGAGAAAATCCTTCGAACGACGATCGGAAGAACAATGAAGACACGCGCCGCCGTACTGACCGCACCCCACGCCCCGTTCGAAATCATGGAACTGGACATCGACGATCCCGGGCCCGGGGAGGTCATGCTGCGAATGTCCGCGGCTGGACTGTGTCACTCGGATCTGCACATGATGGACGGAGATCTGTCGGTGCGCTATCCGATGGTGGGAGGGCACGAAGCCGCGGGCATCGTCGAGAAGATCGGCCCAGGCGTGAAGAAGGTCGCTGTCGGAGACCACGTGGTCTGCAGCTTCACCCCGAGTTGTGGCATCTGCCGGTACTGCTCGACCGGGCACCAGAATCTCTGCGATGCCGGATCGACAATTCTCGAAGGCAGCATGCCGGACGGCACCTTCCGCCTACACAAGGACGGCACCGACTACAGCGCCTTCTGTATGCTCGGCGCCTTCTCGGAACTCGCGACCGTGTCCGAGTACTCGGTCGTGAAGGTCGACGACTGGCTTCCCCTCGACTCTGCAGTGCTCGTTGGGTGCGGCGTCCCGACCGGATGGGGCACCGCCGTCAATGCCGGCAACGTTCGCCCCGGTGACACCACCGTGATCTACGGCATCGGCGGATTGGGCGTCAATGCGGTTCAGGGTGCGGTGCACGCCGGAGCGAAGTACATCGTGTGTGTTGACCCCGTCGAATTCAAGCGAGACACCGCGCTCAAATTCGGAGCGACTCACGTCTTTTCCAACGCCGAGGAAGCACATGCGAAGGTCAATGAACTCACCTGGGGTCAGGGTGCCGATCAGGCCCTCGTGCTGATCGGCACCATGGACGAGGAAACCATCACCGCAGCATTCAAGGTGATCGGGAAGGGCTCGACGGTCGTGGTCACGGGCGTGTCCAATGCCGCCAACCTCACCGTCCACGTGTCGGGCCAGGAAATGGTGTTCATGGAGAAGACCATCAAGGGCACTCTGTTCGGTTCGTCGAACCCGCAGTACGACATCGTCCGGCTATTGCGACTCTACGATGCAGGACAGCTCAAACTCGACGAACTCATCACCACCCGTTACAAGCTCGCCGAGATCAACCAGGGCTATCAGGACCTGCGAGACGGTAAGAACATCCGCGGAATCATCGACTTCTCACTCTGAGCGCTTCTACCGCGCCGCTTGGGGCCTTCCGGTCTCTTCGCAAGGGACCGGAAGGTCGCCGTGGCATGCTCGCACATCCGGTGAACTCACTCTTAACCCAATGCCTCAGCAGCACAAAGGTATGCGGTACAACCCTCGCGTCCACCCTCTTGCGAAAACACCGCGGGCATGCCACAGTGAATTTGTCCGTACGTATCATTTATCAAATCGGGAGTTGTAGTGCAGACGCACCGTCACGCAGATCGCGCCGCACTTCGCGCGGCCACCGCAGTGGTTGGGGTCGGCACGACCGAATTCGGCAATTTCACGGGTTCCTCCGCCGACGATTTGGGCTCGACCGCCCTCGAGGCTGCACTCGCCGATGCCGGACTCAGCGCGCGCGACCTCGACGGCTTGATCGTGAACCGGGTGAGTAGTTACGAGGTGGTGGCCTCGCGGATGGGAATTGAACCCCGCTGGTCGGCGCAGCTGCCGGCGGAGGGACGCATGACCGGCGTCGCCATCCAGATGGCGGTGCTGGCCATCGCTACTGGAGTGGCCTCCACCGTCGCGCTGGTGTACGGCAACAACGGGCGCTCGGGTGGGCACACCTATGGAGGCGGCGGCGCGAGCGCCAGCGCGGCCGCCGAGGGATACGGCACCAACCCGGCGTTGACCCTGCCGTATGGGATGACCTCGCCCGGAGCTTTCTACGCGATGATGTTCCAGCGGCACTGTGCGCAGTACGGCACCACCGCCGAACAACTGGCGCAGGTTGCGGTCACCCTCCGAGAGCACGCATCGCGGAATCCGCAAGCCGTATTCAAAGATCCCATCTCACACAAGATCTACCTCGAGTCCCGATTCATCGTCGAACCGCTGAAGATCTACGACTACTGCCTGATCAACGACGGCGGCGTGGCCATGATTCTCACCTCAGCGGACCGGGCCCGCGACTGCGCTCAACCACCCGTTCACGTCCTGGGGTTCGGACAACAAGGGCAGCTGCGCAACTCCGATTTCCCTCCGGACGACTTCTGGCGCGAGGCAATCGGCACCGCCGGGCAACAAGCGTATGCAATGGCCGATTGCACTCGGGCCGACGTGGACGTCCTGATGGCATACGACAACTTCAGCCCCAATGTGCTCTTTACCTTGGAGGGCCTCGGATTCTGCGCTCCCGGCGAGTCCGGAGCATGGATCCAGGACGGCCGCATCGGACTGCGCGGTGAACTGCCGATCAACACCTCCGGCGGACATCTGTCGGAAAGCTACATGCAAGGGTGGGGGCTGAACGTCGAGGCCATCCGCCAGTTGAGGAAAACGTGCGGCGACCGCCAGGTGCACGATGCGACCATCGCTCAGTACCTGTGCGCCGCTCCCGTGGTGACCTCGGTCGTGTACGGAGCACAGGCATGAACCCCCGCTATTCGTTGACCGCCCACCTCGAAGGACTGGCCCGGCACGAGCTGTTGATCAGCGCATGCGCAGCCTGCGAAAACCATCACTTCCCCCCGAAAGCGGCCTGCACTCGCTGCGGAAACACGGAAAGCCCGCAGTGGAACACGGTGAGCGGTGAGGGCCGGTTGTGGTCCTACGCCGCCTTCCACAGGACTTACCTGACCGACTTCTACCTGCCGAGCCCGTACGTCGTCGCGGTCATCGAACTCGACGAGGGCGCCAGGATCTACGGCAACGTCGTCGGCGCGCCGATGTCCTCTCTCCGGATCGGGCAGCGAGTCCGCGCCGACTTCACCACCATCGACAACGGAGAGTCGCACCTGATCTTCGTCGCAGCCGACAAGGAAGGCACATGACCGACACAGCCCCCTCCCTCGGCCCACTCCGTGGACTGCGCGTCGTCGAGATTGCCGCACTCGGGTCGGCACCGTTCGCCGCGATGATGCTCGCCGACGCCGGCGCGGAAGTTCTGCGCATCAACCGGCCCGGTCAGCACACCGACGACCCCGGCATCCTCGGTCGGGGACGGACCGCACTGAGCCTCGATCTGAAGGACCTACACGATCGCGACCGTGCTCTGGAGGCCATCGACCACGCCGACGTACTCATCGAAGGATTCCGGCCGGGCGTGATGGAACGGCTTGGGCTCGGACCCGGCACCTGCCTGAACCGCAACTCGGCCTTGATCTACGCCCGAATGACCGGCTGGGGGCAGGACGGACCACTCGCCGCTACCGCTGGGCACGATATCAACTACCTGGCCCTGACCGGTGCCCTCCGGTCCATCGCCCGCCAGGGCGAAGTCCCTGTTCCGCCACTGAACCTCGTCGGCGATTACGGCGGCGGCGGGATGCTGCTGGTCATCGGAATCCTCGCCGCACTCTACGAGCGGGTATCCAGCAGTACCGGCCAGATCGTCGACGCCGCAATGATCGACGGAACCAGCCTGCTCATGAGCGGTATCTGGAACCGTAAGGCCACCGGGAACTGGTCGGGCGAACCCGGCACAAACAGCATCGACAGTGGTTCGCACTTCTACAACGTCTACCGGACCGCGGACGACGCCTTCATGGCCGTGGGCAGCATCGAGCCGCAGTTCTACCAGCGACTGCTCCTCGGTCTCGGGCTCGCCGACGCCGACCTACCGGCACAGCACGACCGGGCGCAGTGGCCCGCCATGAAGGACCTGTGTGCGCGAATCTTCCGGATGAAAACGCGCGCAGAATGGACACTGGTCTTCGCCGAACTCGACGCGTGCGTATCCCCCGTTCTCGCGCTCGACGAGGCGGTGACCGATCCGCATATGCAGTTTCGGAACACCCTCGTCCGTGGTGATCGCGTCGAGCCGGCGCCCGCTCCTCGCTACAGCAGAACACCGGGCACCGCCGGTGGCCGCGGCGAGAACACAGAGCCAGCCGAGACCCTGATGACGCGTTGGGCGTCGACCGTCCGCGCGGCACCGGCGACAATCAGAACAGGACAGCACTGATGGCGGCACCGACAATTATCAGCAGAACAGTCCACGACGGCCTGACACTCGGGAAGAACATCGGTTTCACCGAGGGGCCCGTATGGACCACAGACGGCCGATTGTTCGTCACGAGCGTCAGTCGAGGCGCGCTGTACGAGATCTTCCTCGACGGGCGCCCGGCTGTGGCAGTCGCCGAAACCGGTGGTGGACCCAATGGCATGACGCTCGGCTGCGACGGGCGACTGTGGATCACCCAGAATGGTGGCGGCGCGATGCCCACCCGATCACAGTTGCCGGTCTCGCCGTCCATCCAGGTCTGGGATCACCGGGCGGCCGCCGCGCCGAGCACCATCTTCAACGGAAGGGTTCACGCTCCGTCGGACTGTACGTTCGGACCGGACGGCGCCCTCTGGTTCACCGACCCGAACGGCCACGGCTTCGGCAGCGCAGCCCTGCCGGGTCGCGTCTGGAGGTACGACCCCGCGGCCGATCACGCCTCAGTCGTTCTCGACGACGTCTTCTTTCCCAACGGCATCGCGTTCGGGCCCGACCCGGAACACCTGTATGTCGCCGAGACCGCTCGTAATCGGGTACGCCGCTATGTGGTCACAGCACACAGCGCGACCGTCGATCATGACTTCCCGCAAATCACCGTCTCGACCCCCGACGGCATCACCATCGACGCTCAGGGCGGTCTGTGGGTAGCAGGCAGCAAATCGGGAAAGGTCACCTACTTCGACTCGACCGGCCAGATGTGTGAGCAGTTGGCGATCGGTGTAGGAGCGATGCCCACCAGCGTCTGCTTCGCCGGCGACGCGCTCGACCGTCTGATCGTCACCGTTGCCAAGGGCGGGCGCGTACTCGCCTTCCCTGTCGAAACCTCCGGCTTACCCACCCCGCCTGCTTCTCCGGCCCCACCCGATTCGTCGCCTGCACACCGCGAGGAACTCCAATGACCGCATCAGCTCCTGCCGCTCGCACCTGGGGGGCCCTGCTGCACGAAATGGCCGACCGCTTCCCCACCCGGGCCGCGATCTCGTTCGAAGGGACGGCCACCACCTTCGCCGAACTCGATCACAGGGTCAGCCAATGGTCGAAGGCGCTGCTGGCCATGGGAATCGGCCGTGGTGACTCGATCGCAATACTGGCCGGAAACCGCCCCGAATGGTTGTGCACCGCGATGGCCGGGACGCGGATAGGCGCAGTTGTCGTGCCCATCAACACCTGGTACAAGACCGATGAGCTCGCGTACGCGCTCGACCACGGTGACGTGAAGGTCCTGCTGTTCTTCGATCGGCTTCGCGATACGGACTATGTTCCCATTGTCGCATGCACCGTCGCGGCGGTCACCGAGGCACCCGGCCCCGACGGCGTACTCCATGACACGAAATTGCCAGCCTTGCACCACGTCGTCGAGCTCGGGCAGCACCGCCTCCCGGCTGCCGTATCGCTCCGTCAGTTCCTCGGCTGCGGAGAACAGATCAGCGACGACGCACTGGCCGATGCGGAAGCCGCAGTCGAGCCGGACGACCTCGCGTACCTGATCTATACCAGCGGCAGCACGGCGCGACCGAAATGTGTCGCGCTCGAACATCACCACGCCATCGTCAACACCTTCAACATCGGCGAACGGCAGGCGCTCGACGAGCACGACCGGTCATTCCTCGCGACACCGCTGTTCTACGGACTCGGTGTCATCCAGGCCCTCGGCGCGACCTGGACCCACGGCGCCTGTGTGGTTCTCATGGAGGTGTACGAACCAGGCCGAGCCCTCGAACTGCTCGAACGTGAGCGCTGCACCGCGTACTACGGGCTCGGAAACATGACCCGAAGCCTCGTCGACCATCCCGACTGCGCTCGCCGCCAACTCAGCCTTCGCAAGGGTGTCCTCGGCCTGAGCAAGGCGGACCGTCAACTCGCCCGCACCGAACTCGGGCTGACCCTGGGCACCAGCATTTATGGATTGACCGAGTCCTACGGGTTGTGCGCGCTGACCGATGCCCACGACCCGGTCGAGCGGGCCGAGGACACCATCGGGCGTCCCCTCCCCGACTGGGACATCCGCATCGCCGACCCGGATACCGACGAGCCCGTACCGACCGGTGAAATCGGACAGATCCTGATCCGCGGCCACGTCATGCGGGGTTACTACAAAGATCCCGACCGCAATCGCGAGGTCATGACACCCGACGGCTTCTTCCGCACCGGTGACCTCGGATACATGGACGAGCACGGATACCTGCACTTCCACTCCCGGCTCTCGGAGATGATGAAGCCCGGCGGCATCAACGTCAGCCCACTCGAAGTGGAACTTCTGGTAGGGGAGATCGCCGGCGTCCGCGAAGTGCATGCCGTGGGCATTCCCGACATCGCGCGCGGGGAGGCGATCGTTGTCTTCGTCGACGCCGACCGAGACGACGTCACCCTCGACCGGATCCAGGACCACGTCCGCAGCAGAGCCGCCAAGTACAAGGCCCCGCACCATGTGATCTACGGAACCAGTGCCAGTTTCCCGCGGGTCGCGAGCGGCAAGGTACCCAAGGGCCGCCTGCGCGAACTTGCGCTCACCGAACTCGGGCTCGACGCCGCCGGGATGCCCACCCCGGCGGTTGACACTCCGCTCTCCGACCACTGACGCAGATGGACTCTCACGTGAATATCGACATCCCCGAGGAAGAACAACTCCTCGTCCAGACCGTCCGCGACTTCATCGACCGCGATGTGAAGCCAGTCGTACACGAGATGGAACACCAGAACGAGTACCCCGAGGAATTCATCGAACAGATGAAGAAGATCGGCATCTACGGGCTGGCCATTCCCGAGCAGTTCGGGGGCGCTCCGGTTTCGATGCCGTGCTACGTCCAGGTCACCGAGGAGCTCTCGCGCGGCTGGATGAGCTTGGCCGGCGCCATGGGCGGTCACACCGTCGTCGCGAAACTGCTCACCACCTTCGGAACCCCCGACCAGAAGGCCA
Organism: Rhodococcus sp. 14C212; assembly: GCF_011058195.1. NCBI lineage: Bacteria > Bacillati > Actinomycetota > Actinomycetes > Mycobacteriales > Nocardiaceae > Rhodococcus > Rhodococcus sp. 14C212. The sequence goes on from NZ_JAALEH010000061.1 coordinate 19,668, forward strand.
CCTACCTTCCTCGGATGGCCACCGGCGAACTGCGCGCGACCATGGCCCTGACCGAACCCGGCGGCGGATCCGACCTCCAGGCGATGCGTACCCATGCACGCCTCGAACGGGACGAATACCTCGTCAACGGTTCGAAGACCTGGATCAGCAATGCGCGCCGCTCCGGCCTCATCGCCCTGCTCTGCAAGACCGACCCCCAGGCCACCCCGACGCACAAGGGCATCTCCATCCTGCTCGTCGAGCACGGCCCCGGACTGACCGTCTCGCGTGACCTCCCCAAGCTCGGATACAAGGGCGTCGAGAGCTGCGAGCTCTCCTTCGACAACTTCCGAGTTCCCTCTTCGGCCGTACTCGGCGGCGCCGAGGGCCACGGCTTCGCCCAGATGATGAAGGGCCTCGAGACCGGTCGGATCCAGGTCGCCTCCCGCGCCCTCGGGGTCGGCCGCGCCGCGCTCGAAGACGCGCTGCAATACGCACAGGATCGGCAGTCGTTCGGCAAGCCGATCTGGAAGCATCAGGCAATCGGTCACCAACTTGCCGACATGGCAACCAAACTCACTGCCGCGCGTCAGCTGACCATGTTTGCCGCCAGTCGATTCGACGCCGGACTCCGATGTGACATGGAGGCGGGAATGGCGAAATTGTTCGCCTCCGAGACCGCGATGGAGGTCGCGCTGTCCGCGCTGCGCATTCACGGCGGATACGGCTACTCGACCGAGTACGACATCGAGCGGTACTTCCGCGACGCCCCCCTGATGATCGTCGGCGAGGGTACGAATGAAATTCAGAAGAACATCATTGCAGCGCAGCTGGTCCAGAGAGGCGGAGTGTAGCCCATGACTTCCACAGGTTCACCACTGAGAAGCGACGTTGTCAGCTTGGAGCCCCAGGGCCTCAAGGGTATCGCCTGCCGGGCGTGCAGCCGGCGTTCGTTCCCGGAGCGGCCGCTGTGCCCCATTTGCGGCGCCGACGCCATCGACAACGTCCTGCTGGCCGACCGAGGTCGAGTCACCAGCTGGACCATCGTTCACCAGGCCCCGCCCCCGTTACAGACGCCCTACACCTTGGTGACCGTCGATCTCGACGACGGTGTCCGGTTGTTGGGCGCGGCGACAGGCACCGTCGCGATCGACGACGAAGTTGCCGTCGAGTTGTTTACGTTGAAGACCGATTCCTCCGGAGAACCACTGTGGTGGTATCGATTCCGGGGCACCGAGGAGAACCGATGAGCGAGACCTACATCGCCGGCGCCGGCATGGTGCGATTCGGCAAATACCCCGTCGACATCACGTTCGAGAAACTCGCCGTCGGCGCTGCCCGCGAAGCGATGTCTGACGCGGGTGTGACCACCAAGGATATCGAATCCGTCTACGTCGGGCACGTGTTCGGCGGCCCGGTCGCCGGCCAACGCGTCGCGGCGCAGATGGGTCTTGGCGGGCTTCCCGTCTCCAACCACGAAAATTACTGCGCCAGCGGGGCGACCGCGATCCGCGAAGCGTGGATCGCGATCAAGGCCGGGCTGTATGACATCGTCTTGGTCATCGGTGCGGAGAAGATGACCGACCGTGTCTCCGGCGGTGTCATGCCCGACCCCACGGACCTCGATGCCATCAACGGCCTGGTCATGGCCGCCAATCATGGAATGAGTGCGCGGCGGTATATGTCCGACCACGGTGCCACTCGCGAGCAGATCGCCGCGGTGGCCGTGAAGAATCACGCCCACTCGGTGCACAACCCGTTCGCTCAATACCAGCGACCGATCAGTTTGCAGGAAGTTCTCGACGCCCGCACCATCGCCGAGCCACTGGGACTTCTCGATTGCAGTCCCATCAGCGACGGTGCCGCCTCAGTGGTTCTGTGCAGTGCGGCCGGTCTCGCCAGACTAGGGCGTTCATCAGCTCCGCGTATCGCCGGCTGCGCCCTGGTCAGCGGCAAAATCGTCACTGCCGACACCAACCTCAACGACGAGGACGTCTCTCGTCGAGCGGGTGAACAGGCGTGGAACATCACCGGATACGGGCCGGAAGACATCGACCTGGTGGAGATGCACGACTGCTTCACCATCGCCGAGATCGTGCGCCTGGAAGGCCTCGGCGTCGTCCCGGTCGGTGAGGGTGGGCGATGGACAGAGAGCGGTAACACCTCGATCGGGGGCAAACTTCCCGTCAACGTCAGCGGCGGCCTCCTCAGCCGTGGACACCCGGTGGGTGCCACCGGCGTCGCGCAGATCTGCGAGCTCACCTGGCAACTCACCCGCCGAGCCGGTAGACGGCAAGTCGACGAAGCGAACGTCGGGCTCGCCTATTGCAAGGGAGGCACCGTCAGCGGCACCGACGGTGGCTCGGTCACAGTCCTGCTGGTGACGCGATGACTGCCTCCACGGTCACTACAATCGACCTCACTGATCCCGCGAACCCCGCCGACGTAGCCGCCTCCCCGGTAGTGGTGCTCGTCTTCCGCGGCGCAGACGGTGATCAGACGCTCGACACCGCAGACCTCGAGCATGCGGTGGCACATCCGCTGCTGTCCGCGTTCTCCGCCGTTCAGCATCACTGGCCGTCGATAACCGAAACACACGGTCGCGGTCGGGTGGTCGTCCTCGCCCCCGCGTCTGCGGCCCTGGGGGATCCGCTCAGACCATTGGATTGCGCGGTTACGGGGGCTCTGATCAGCTTCGTCCGGTCGGTCGCGATCGAGTTGCAGCGGCACGGCGGTGCCGCGAACGCGATCTTCTTCGACACCGACCCCAACGAACCGGCCGTTACCGAGCTGATCGCCACGGTGACCGCTGAGCATGCCACTGCGGTGACCGGCCAAGAACTTTACGCTGCCAATGGCGCCGACCTCGGGAGGCTGCACCCATGAACCCCGACCACCAGCAATCCACGCCGCGTGCTCGTGTCGCCTTCATCACCGGCGCTGCGGGCGGCATCGGACGGGGTATCGCCGAACACCTGGCCGAACTCGGATACAGCTTAGGGCTGTCGGACATCTCCGAAGTTGCATTGCAAACCGTAGCGAACGACATCGCCGACGCAACCGGTGTAGCTGTGTCGGCCCGAGCCGCAGACCTCGCCGACCGGCAGTCCATACAAGCCGCCGTCGATGCCACCGTCGCCGATCTCGGTGGACTCGACGTTCTGGTGAACTGCGCGGGAATCCTCAAGGACGCCCGCATCGAGAAAATGGACCCCGCGGTTTTCCGCCAGGTCATCGAGGTCAATCTGATCGGGATGCTGACCACCACCGCCGCAGCTCTGCCAGCGCTGCGCTGCTCAGGAAGTGGCCGGATCATCTCGTTGACTTCGCGTGCCTGGCTGGGCAACTTCGGCTCCACCAACTATGCCGCCTCCAAGGGTGGGATCGCCGGCGTGAGTAGAAGCCTGTCGTTGTCCCTGGCGCCCGACGGCATCACCGTCAACTGCATTGCACCCGGGTTCATCGAAACACCGATGTCGAATTCGATGCCCGCCCACATCCTCGATCGGGTCCGGCACTCCATCCCGGTCGGCCGGGTAGGACGGCCCATCGATGTGGCCCGCGCGGTTGCCTTCCTCGGCGACGCCAACGCCGGTTACGTTACCGGACAGAGTATTCCGGTATGCGGGGGTCGAAGCATCAGCGGCTCGGTCAGAAAGGACACCGTCTCCGCGTAACGAGAAGACTCGTCCGGACATTGCGCAGAAGACCGCCCTTTCAGCTGAAGTCAAAACACCACGAAAGGGTCAGCATGCCTTCCAATCCCGTTTACGCGAATCCGAACGATCTTACGAACAAGGTCGTCGCCCCGCTGGTAGCCGATGTCACCGATGACTGTCGCACCGCGCCCGTCCGCGGACCGCGATCCATACGGAATCTTGACGCTCGCGGCCGATGTCCTGACGAATTCTCTACACTCCGGGTCCGGCGTCCCTGCGGCGAAGCGCCCGCGGGTCCCGACGCCGGAACGGCACGGGGCCGCCTGCATCACCATCTCGTCGCGGTGCCGCCAGGAACGCCACGGCCAGGGCGGCGGACACGGCGGCCGGCACGAGCGCCGGGGGGTGCAGATGCTGCAGCGGGACGAGCAGCGCCGCCGTCGCCGCTGCCGGAAGTGCGATCGCCGACAGGACGGCGGGTGCGGCGGGCAGCGGCTGCGGCCGGGGGCGAGCGGTGTGTAGGCGCCGGTGCAGTACCAGGTCGGCGGTGGCGCACAGCTCGGTCAACTCGGCTCGTGCCCCGTCGATCTCCGCGCTCGCCCGGTGCGCGAGCAGCGAGCGCAACCGCGTCGGCGCGATCCGTCCCGGGGCGTCGTCGGGGGGAGCGCACAGCAGCGCAACCTCGACCAGGCGCGCACGCACGGCGGCCACCTCGTCGAGCGCGGTGAGGAGCTGCGCACGGTCGTGTGAGCGGTGGGTGCGCAGGCGCCCGAGCAGCCGGCGCCGATCGGTGTGCAGGTGTGCCCGGGCGCCGACCCAGCAGATCAGGTGGTAGAGCATCTCGCGGGTACCGTCCCCGAGGTAACCGTGACGGTCTGCGGCGCCGAGATCGACCAGCATCGCCCGGGCGTCGTCGCGGACGCCCAGCTGCGCCCCGGCCCGTACCGGCGCATCGGCCAACGGTTCCGGATGCCAGGTGTGCAACCGCCCGGACGCCCGTGACACCCCGTCGGCGAGGGTGCCGGAGCAGGGCGGGCCGACGAGCCGGCGCACCGCATCGGACCCGTCCCCGGCGACCTCGACGACCAATCCCTCGACGGTGCGCTCGGCCGCAAGGGGACGAGCGGTGCGAACGACCACCTCGCCGAGCGGGCGGTACACCGCGGGGTCGGGCAGCCGGGTGTCGAGCCGGGGGAAGAGATCCACCAGGCCGGCATCGGCGGTCACCCGGAACGGCGCCAGAAATGCGTCGAGCGCACGACGGAACCCGGTCTCGGCACCGTCGAAGAGTGGATCGCTGTGCCAGGTCAGCACGGTGCCGGGCGCCTCGGCGGTCAGCTCCTCGCACACCAGCACCAGTCCGCTGCCGGGCACCTCCCACAGGGACGCACACGCGCCGGGCATCCCGACATGGGTCCGGCCGGGCGCCGACGGTGGAGTGCTCACCGCCGGACGCTGGACCGGTCCGAAGGTGACGGGGCCGTGGCCGGGGTCCGTGAGGTGCCGGAACGCCAGCAGGCTCGGTGCCCGCTCGAGGTGATCGGCACCTCCGGCGTCGGCTATGCGCGCCGGGAGGAACGGCTCGGTGCCCGCAACGGCGGGAACGGCGGGCGGAAGCCTGCTCGCTGCAACGTCCAGCGGCAGGAACATCACCTTCAGCACCCCGGGTCGAGCCTGGGACGGCATCGGTTCGGCATGCACGGCAACAACATCGGTATACCGGCGCGGCATCTGCTTCTTCGCTTTCGGCACGGTGACGAGGTCGGCGCCTCCGGCGCGAAGCGCTCCGCCCCGGCTCCGGGACGCAGCGTCCGGGCCGGGGCGGAGAGATCCGGGAGGGTCAGCCCGTCGCAGTGGCGTCCTCGAGTTCCGTCACGCGAGTCAACGCCTCGCGCAGTCCCCGGCGGAACCCGGGGGTGTGCTCGGCGCGGCCGAGTGTCTCCAGATCTTTTTCCAGGTTCGCTCGAATTCTCCCGAGCGCGTGCTGTGCCGTGTTCATGGGAGGTGCGCTTCTCTCGTCATTTTTCTGATGGTGGCAGGCAGTGTGGAATGGCGAGCCAATTCGTCGAGGACGTACAGTCGCGCGGTCCGCATTCCCCGGTGATATCCCGGAAGAAATTCGTCCCCCGGGTCCGCGCGGGCGATCTCGTTTCCGAGCTGCCCGTAGAGTCTCTCGAGAACTGTTTTCGTGAAATCCATTTCGTTCGGAGCGGTGATCGTCGATCCGCGGTCAGCTCTTTCGCTTGCGGATGAACTGGGTGGACTCGAGCGCCTTGGCTCGTTTTTCCGCGCGTCGCTCCTTGAGGGCGCGAGCGGACTGTTTGGAACTCTTGACGGCGGACTTGGCGGCCATTGTCAATCCTTTCCGAATCGGCAATCGCAAACTGGCCCCGACCATACCCAACAAAAAAATAAAGTCCAGTTCGCCGGAACGGCGCCCTGTCGCACCTCCCCGCCCGGATGTTCCCGATGGTGGATAACGTCGTCAGGTATGAGTGTCCGTCCGAGACCGTTGCCGCAATTGCGTATGGCGGCCGCCACCTACCGATTTCGGGAGAGCCTGTTCGCGCTGCCGACGCTGATCGTCGCTGCCGGGGTGATCCTCGCCGAGGTGACCGCGTACGTCGACCGTACCTACGCCCCCGACGGTGCGGGCTGGGCTGTGCAGATGAACAGCAATGGTGCGACGTGGTTGCTCAGCACCGTGGCGGGGGCGACGATCACCACAGCCGGCGTGGTGTTCTCGCTGACCGTGGTCAGCCTCCAGTTGGCCAGCAGCCAGTTCTCTCCCCGGGTGATGCGCTCGTTCATCCGGGATCGCTTGAGCCAGACGGTGATCGGAATGCTCGTGGCGACGTTCGTCTACTGCGTGCTGACGCTGCGGCACGTCGGAGGCGAGGCCGACGATCCGGCGCCGGGAGTGTCGATGACGGTGGCCCTGGCGCTGACGGTGGCCACCGTCGTGCTGATCGTCGCCTACCTCGACCGGCTCGCGCACGGCTTGCAGGTCGGCGAGGTGGTGCGCACGATCGCCGCCGAAGCGGACGGGGTGATCGACGCAACGGTCCGGGAGAGCCGCAAGGAGAGCCCTGCTCGGGCGGTGCCCCGGCCGGATCCCGACGCGGTCATGACGGTTCCCGCCGTCCGGGACGGCTGGATCACCCAGGCACCGACCGAGCACATTCTCGCGTCGGTACCCCCTTCGACGGTGGTGCGGTTGGAAACACGGCCGGGCGCCTACATCCACCGAGGGGAAGTGCTGCTGCGCGTCTGGCCGGTGCCGAACGGTGCCGCGAGGGTCCGGCACCGGCTCGAGGCCGCGGTCGAGATCTCCGACACCCGCACGATGCAGCAGGATGTGGACTTCGCGTTGCGTCAACTGGTCGACATCGCCCTGCGCGCCCTCAGTTCCGCGATCAACGACCCCACCACCGCGACCGAGGTGGTGCTCCGCATCGGCAGCCTGCTGCGGACGCTGCTGACCGCCGACGTGCCGGCGCTGTCGGTGTCCGGCGCCGACGGCCGGGTGCTGCTGCGCCCGTGGATCCTGTCTCCACCGGAGTACATCGAGCATGCCTTCGACCAGATCCGGCAGGCGTGTCCGCGGCAGGTGCATGTGGCCACCACAGTCGCGCGGGTGCTGCGCATGTTGACCGACCACGTGCGGGCCGCGGGCCGTGACGAGCACGTCCCGGCGCTGGGGCGGCAACTGCGGTTGCTGGTGGACGCCGTGGCGGCCGAGCCCGGGCTCCATCCCGAGGATCTCGAGCGGTTCCGGGCCGTGGCCGAGTCGCCGGTCGACCCGGCCGAGCACCGCGTGGACTGATGCGCCGCGTGTGACGGCCGGAATCCGGCCTGCCGTCCGGAGGTCCGCCCGCCGTTCCGGAATCCGCCCGGTCGTTTTCCCGGCGCGGACTCCGGATCGGCGCGGCGATTCTCGTCCCGAGGACTCCTGGGAGCGCCGTCTACTCGTCGACCTCCATGTGACGGATGGAGGGGCCGCCCTTGTGGTCGGTCGAGCGGCCGAGCTTGGAATCGAGCAGGCTGTGAAGGCGGTGCACAGCCCCGTCGAAGGCCTCCTTCACCGACCCTGCGTTGTGGGTGACGACGATCGGTTGCTGGCCGGCGATCCGCGCCTCGAGGAGACAACGCTTGTCCGTGGTGCCGAACTTGTCCGCGTTCTCGTCGCTGAGGTGGATCTCCACCCGGGTGATCCGGTCGGCGAACCGGTTCAGCGCGGACTCCAGCTCCTCCTCGAGCCGACGGGCGATGTCGTCGTCGATCTGGATGTGGCTGTCCTTGTTGAGCTGGATCTGCATCGCGAGCTGTCTCCTTCTCGAGCGCGTCGGTACGGCCGGAGGTCGTTCTCCGCGCCTTCGCGCGCTGCGTCGTGTCGATTCCACCCGAACTCGGTACGGGTGGGCAACCCGCAGGCCGCGTCAGCCGACCTCCTCCGGCTCCCTGCGCGCGAGCTTGCTCGGCCACCAGATCCGCTTTCCGATGTCGATCGTCAGCGCCGGCACGAGCAGCGACCGGACCAGCAGTGCGTCGAGCAGCACGCCGAACGCGACGATGAACGCGATCTGCGCGAGGAACAGCAGGGGGATCACCGCCAGCGCCGAGAACGTCGCGGCCAGGACGATGCCTGCGGAGGTGATCACCCCGCCGGTCACGGTCAGGGCCCGCAGCGTGCCGCGTCTGGTGCCCACCCGGGCGCTCTCCTCCCGTACCCGGGTCATCAGGAAGATGTTGTAGTCGATGCCCAGCGCGACGAGGAAGACGAAGCCGAACAGCGGCACCACCGGGTCGGCGCCGGGGAACCCGAGCAGGTGGTCGAAGACCAGCGACGACACGCCGAGGGTCGCGGCGAAGGACACGACGACCGTCAGCATCAGCAGCACCGGCGCGACGAGTGCCCGCAGCAGCAGGATCAGGATCAGCAGCACGACCGCGATGACGACGGGAATGATCACCGTGCGGTCGCGGGCGGCGGTGTTCTTGGTGTCCAGGTCGACCGCCGTGGTCCCGCCCACGAGGGTCTCGGCCCCCGGTACTCCGCCGACCGCGTCGCGGATGCGTTCGACGGTGTTCTCGGCGGCCGGCGAGTCGGCGGGATCCGACAGGGTCGCCTGTAGTGCGACGCGGCCGTCGACGACGGTCGTCGCACCGTCCGGACCGGTCACCGGCGTCACCTCGGTGACGCCCTCGACGCGGGCCGCGGCGGCGACGTCGCCGGCCGCGGACTCGCGGGTGATGATCACGGTGGGGGAGCCGGTGCCGGCGTCGAAGTGCCTGCCGAGCATCTCCTGGCCGGTCACGTAGTCGGTCTCGAGCAGGAAGATCTCGGACTGGGCGACGCCGTCGGCCTTGAACTGCGGCAGCAGCATGGCGAAGCCGACGAGGACGAGGCTCGAGACCACCCAGATCCTCCGCGGATGGGCGCCGACCCGCTGTGCGAGCCCGTTCCAGAACCGGTGCGCCGACGCCAGGTCGTCCCGATCGGCGTCGGGCTCGGCCGTCGGCCGCTTCGGCCAGAACGCGGCCCGGCCGAGGAGCACCAGTGCGGACGGCAGGAACGTCATGGAGGCGACGAACGAGGCGACGATGCCGATCGCGGCGACGGGGCCGAGGCCGCGGTTGGAGTTCAGGTCGGACAGCAACAGGCACAGCACGCCGGCGATGACGGTGCCCGCCGACGCGGCGATCGGTTCCAGCGTGGCCCGCCACGCGGTGCGCATCGCGGCGAACCGGTCCGGTTCGAGGCGCAGTTCCTCGCGGTAGCGGGACACCAGTAGCAGCGCATAGTCGGTCGCGGCGCCGAAGACGAGGATGAACAGGATGCCCTGGCTCTGTCCGTTGAGGGCGATGACGTCGGCGTCGGCCAGCAGGTACACGAGCAGGCTCGCCAGCGTGAGGGCGAACACCGCCGAGAGGATCACCACGAACGGCAGCAGGGGACTGCGATAGACGACGACGAGGATCAGCAGCACCACACCGCCGGCGACCAGCAGCAGCAGGCCGTCGATGCCCTCGAACGCCGTCGTCAGATCGGCGATCTGCCCGGCGGGACCGGTGACGTAGATCGTCAGCCCCTCGGGCGGATCGGCGAGCTCGGCGCGCAGTTCGTCGACGGCGTCCCCGACCTCTCCGGTGCTGTCGATCGGCACGATCATCCGCGCGGCCTGACCGTCCTGCGACGGGACCGGCGGCGGGCCCGCCGAGGCCCCCGCGAGGTAGGCGAGGTCGTCGGGGGTGATGCCGGAGGGGCGTTCGGCGACGACGATCGCGGGCACGAAACGGGTGTCGGTGAAGTCCGCATAGAGTTCGCCCGCCCGGGTGGATTCCGCGGAGGCCGGGAGGAACGAGCTGTTGTCGTTCTGCTGGACTTCGCTGAGCTTGCCGGCGAAGGGTCCGCCGGCGCCGGCGATCGCGAGCCACGCGATCAGCAGCAGCGCCGGCAGCAGCCAGCGGATGCGACGAGGTGAACGAGCCGGCGCGGTGACGGTGTTCAATCTTCCTCCAGGAGAATGCGAATACGCCGAGCCCAGATTACTCAGCTAACTGAACAATAGCGAAAAGGTATCTCATGACCGACGATCTCGAGAGCTGGCCGACCGGCCGGCTGCTGTCCACGGCCGCCCGGCTGGTGGAGCAGGCCTGGGAATCGACTCTGCGCGCCCACGGCCTCACCCACGCGGGGCTGGTGGCCCTGCACACGATCGCCGACGGTCCGCGCTCCCAGCGGGAGATCGCCCGGGCCTGCCGCGTGACCGACCAGACGATGAGCCGGACCGTCGAGCACCTCGAGCGGTCCGGATTCGCCACGCGCACCGTCGATCCCGCCGACGAGCGGCGCATGCGCGTCCGGATCACCGAATCGGGGCACGAGCTGTACCGGGCGATGATCGAACTCGAGCGCACCGATGCGCAGCCGACCGCGGTGGTGTCCGACCCCGCCACCTTGCGCTCCCTTCTGATCGAACTGGTCCGATCGGCACAGCGCTGAGCCGCCCGGAGGTGCGGGCGGGTCGGTCCCCCGGATCAGCCCAGCGGCAGCTGGGCGAAGATCTGCGTCGGCTGCGCCGACCCGCCCGGCGGTTCGACGCTGAATGCCAGGGCGGTCGAATGCCCGACCCCCTCGAGGACGGCCGTGGTGGACGGCGCCACCGCCTCGGCGTCCATGATGCCCGCGGACTCCGGGCCCTCGGGGGTGATCAGCCACATCTGGTAGACGCTGCCCTCGGCGGGCGGCGCCACGTTGTTCATCACCAGCACCCCGGCGTCGGCGTCCTTCGAGTACACCACCGTGGCGACTCCGCCGCCCTCGATCTCACCCGACGTGGTGCGCACGTCCTCCGCCGCGAACACCTGCGCCGACGTGGGTGCGGTGTCCTCCTGCCACTGGGCGACGACGGCGAAACCACCCACGGCGACGAGCAGTGCGGCCGCCGCGGCGAGCAGGAAGTTGCGACGCCGGCTGCGCCGCTCGTCCAGCGAGACCGGTGCGACGGGCGGCGCCTGCGGGCCGGATTCGGCGGCGATCGCGTCCAGCAGACGCTCGCGCAGACCGGCCGGCGGCTCGGTGGCCGTCGACGCCGACACCACGGCCATGGTCTCCCGGACGGCCGCCGTCTCCCGGGCGAACGCCGCCGCCACCTCGGGGGCGGCTTCGGCCACCCGGGTCTCGATGTCGCGGCGTTCGGCATCGGACACCGCGTCGAGCGCGTACACGACCGCGAGGTCGATCAGTTCGCGGTCCACATCGCCGAAACCGGGCCGGGCCTCACTCGTCATCGCCCTGCACCCCCAGACACTTGCGCAGACGGAGCAGTCCGTCTCGGATTCTCGATTTCACGGTCGGTAGCGTGACCGAAAGTTGTTCGGACACCTCGCGGTACGTCAGCCCACCGAAGTAGGCCAGTTCGACGGACCGGCGTTGCAGATCGGTCAGCGTGCCCAGGCAGTGGGCGACCTGCTGCCGGTCCTCGCGCCGGGCCGCCTCCTCGCTGACGACGTCGAACTCCGCGTCGACGTTGCTCGCGCCGTAGCGTGCCTCGCGGTCGGCCCCGGACTGCTCGGACCGCACCCGGTCGACGGCCCGGCGGTGCGCCAGGGTGATCAGCCAGGACAGCGCCGAACCCTGCGCGGCGTCGAAACCGGAGGCGGAACGCCAGACCTGCAGGTAGACCTCCTGCGCGGTCTCCTCGCTGTAGCCGGGGTCGCGCAGGACGCGCAGGATCATGCCGTACACGCGGGCGCGGGTCAGGTCGTAGAACTCGGCGAATGCAGCCGCGTCCTGCACCGCCACGCGCGCGAGCAGCGCATCGAGTGTGTCGGTACGTCCGCCGACGCCGGTCATCGGCCCTGTCCGCTCATCGAACGAAAGCCTAGTCGGGCGATTCGGGCGGCTCAAGCCACGCTCGGGCGAGCCGTTCGGGGGGCCGGGACCGGCGGGCGAGGCAAGAGTCGAATCGAGCAAGGCGATCACCTCCGGGAGGAATTCTCGAGCGCACCGTCGCCGGCCCGTTGCAGCAGGCGGGCGCCACCGCCGCCGATCACCGCGACGTCGCGTGGGGTGTCAGGCATGGCCTTCCCCTGCCTGCCGGCCGGCCGGGACCAGGGAGTCACGGAGGAACTCGGCGGTGACGGCATGCCACCAGCCCGGCTTGGTGAGCAGGAAATGGCCCGCCCCCGCCAGCGGCCGGAACTGGGCGTCGACGCCGCGTCCGCGGGCCTGGGCGGTCTGGACCGCGCTCAGGCGCGGATCGCACCACGTGTCGGCGGTACCGTGCACCACCAGCAGCCGTCGCTCGGGTGGGACGAGGGCGCCGTCGTTGTCGGGCCACCACGGTGCCAGCGCGACGACGGCCCCGACGCCGGGCTGTGCCGCGAGGTGTGCCGCCACCCTTCCGCCCATGGAGTGGCCCACGAGCCCGATCCGAACGTCGCCGCGCCGCCGGTGCACCTCGTCGAGGGCACGCAGTGCGTCGTGGACGGGACTCATCCGGTCCCCGTTCCATCCGCGGTGGGTGTAGCGCACCTGCCCGACGGTGATGTCGTACCTGCTCAGCCGGGAACGCAGGGACTCGGTCAGCAGGGTCATCCGCAGCGCGGACAGGTGCCACGGCCGGGCGGCGGACGTGCTGACCGGCTTGCCGCCTGGCAGAACCAGCACATGAGCGCGGGGCCGGTTCGATACGATCTCCATGCCCGTTGTTCGGAGCGTGGCCGAAATCGGATGGGTCGGAAAAAATCTTGCAGATCCACCCATCCGCCCTTCCGCCCGCGCCGAATGGCAGATGACACACCTGACCGACGTGGTCGCGAGGACCACGACACCGAAGGGAATTGGGGCCATGGTTATCAACACGCGAAAGAGCTTGGCGGCAGTCGGAATCGGCGCAATGGCGATGATGGGTGTCGCGGCGTGCTCGTCCGACGACTCGGATTCGTCGCCGGCGGCGACTGCCACGTCGGCGATGGAGAGCGCCACGTCGGCGATGTCTCCCACCTCCGAGGCCATGGCGTCGGCCCCGGTGGGTCCGGGTTGCGCCGCGTACGCCGAGCAGGTTCCCAGCGGGCCGGGCTCGCTGGAGGCCATCGCGCAGCAACCCGTCGGGACTGCCGTCGCCGACATTCCGATTCTGACCCAGTTGAACGCGGCGATCAGCGGGCAGCTCAACCCACAGGTGAATCTCGTCGAAACGCTCAACAGCGGCGAGTTCACGGTGTTCGCGCCGGTCGACGACGCCTTCGCCAAGGTCGATCCGGCAACCATCGAGAGCCTGAAGACTGATACGGCCACCCTCACCACCATTCTCACCTACCACGTCGTGCCCGGCCAGATCGCGCCGTCGGACATCGAAGGTACCCAGACCACCGTCCAGGGCGGTACGGTCGAGGTGACCGGTGAAGGCGAGGAATGGAAGGTGAACGACGCCAACGTCATCTGTGGCGGCGTGAAGACGGCCAACGCGACCGTCTACCTCATCGACTCCGTCCTGCTGCCGCCGGCACCGCAGCAGTGACCCGGACCCGGTAGCACCCGAGGAGCGACGTGAAACGAACGATCCGAGGCCTCGCGGCGGCCGTCCTGGCCGCCGCGGGCGCCGCCCTCATGGCGGCACCGGCGCAGGCAGCCCCGCTCACCCCGGTGGCGGAGCTGGACGTGAACCGGTACATGGGCACCTGGTATCAGCTGGCCGCCAATCCCGCTCCGTTCAATCTCGACTGCGTGCGCGACACCACGGCGAACTACACGCTGCTCGACGAGCGCAACGTCCGGGTGGAGAACTCGTGCACGACCGCGAGCGGTGAGCGACGGGGGATCGTCGGCAACGCGCGGGTCAACGACACCGCGTCGTTGCACGTGAGCTTCCCCGGTGTGCCGTCCCAGGATTCGCTGGACGGTCCGAGCAACTACATCGTGAGCTACCTCGCGGACGACTACTCGTGGGCGTTCGTGGGGGACCCGACCCGGATATCCGGGTTCGTACTGTCGCGTTCGCCCGTCGTGGACGACGCCGCCTGGCAGCAGATCCGGACCGTGGTCGAGCAGCAGGGCTACAACAGTTGCCTCATGCTCACCTCGCCCACCACCGAGGGCCTGCAGGAGATCAAACCGCTCTGCACCGTGTGAACCACCTTCTGCGCGTACCGGACTCGTACCGGTGCCGCTCCACCCGGCCGAATGTCACATTGCATCGCCTCGATCGATCGCATGTGACATTCGGCCACCGGCGCCGACGGCACCGTGGACACCAACACGTCGCTGTTCGTGCTGCTCGACGGTCTGCCGCCGGCCGTCCTGACCAGTCTGCTCGCGATCGTCGTCGTCGTGTCCTTCCTCGTCACGGGGGTCCCGTTCTCGATCGTCATGGTGCTGGCGTGCGTGTCGATGCTGAAGGCGTTCCGGTACGAGGTCGCCACCGCCCCCCGGTACCTGCAGGTGGCCGTGCGGGAACCGGCCCCGCCCCGGGTGTGCGGAAGGGTGGCCACCGGCCGGGGATCTCCGCCACGTTCGCCGGCCTGGAGCCGAGCCGGAACGGAGTCGTGGAGCCCGGC
>NZ_JAALEH010000062.1:0-33688 GCF_011058195.1 Rhodococcus sp. 14C212
ACTCGGTGGTGGTGGTCTTGCCGAGGATCACCGCGCCGGCCTGCCGCAGACGGCGGATCACCTCGGCGTCGCGGTCGGGACGGTGTCCCTCCCACAGTTCCGAGCCGTAGCCCGTCGGCTGGTCGGCGGTGTCGATGATGTCCTTCACCCCGACCGGGACGCCGTGCAGCGCCGAGCGGCGGTGCTCGCCGTCGCGTGCGCGGGCCTGGTCCCGGGCCGACTCGGGGTCGAGGAACGCCCACGCGCGGATCAGCTCGTCCCGCTCGGTGATCCGGTCGAGGCAGCGTTCGACGGTCGCGACGCTCGAGGCGGGTGCATCCACGTCGGGGCCGGGGAGGGCGGCGATTCCGGTCACGGCCGGCCCGCCTTCTGCGGCTCGTGTCCCCATCGCGAGGGCGAGCGGTAGGTCTTGACCACCCAGCCGTCGTCGACCAGGTCGCCGCCGTAGCCGATCTCGATGCCGAAGCCCGACGGTGTCGCGACGTAGAAGGAGGTCACCCCGTCGTTGGTGTGACGACCGAAGGTCATCTTGAGGTCGATGCCGGCCTCGTTGATGCGGTCGTAGGCACGGCCCACGTCGTCCAGCGAGGCCACCTCGATCATCAGATGGTTGAAGTCGCCCCCGCGGAAGTGGAAGCACTCGTTCATCAGGGCGAGGCTGTGATGGCGGGGATTGCAGTGCAGGAAGGTGGCGTCGGCGCCGTCCCACACGATGTAGTCCGAGAGCCGGAATCCGAGCACCCGGGTGTAGAAGTCGACGGCCGCCGGGTAGTTCTTGCACATCAGGACCACGTGCCCGAGTCCGAGCTCGCCGGTGACGAATCCGCTGACGAGCCCGCCCTGCTTCAGCGGACGGTGGTCCACGGTCGGTCCGAACCGGATCTCGTTGGGGAAGCCGTCGGCGTCGTCGAAGCGGAATGCCGCTACGGCGCTGCGGGTCTCGGGGTCGCCGGTGGGCACCCAGTCGACCTCGATCCCCTCGGCCGCGACCCGGTCGGCGAGGGTGTGCAGCTCCTCGGGGCTGTCGACCTCCCAGGTGATCCGGCGGATGCGGTCCTGCGCGGCCGGGTGCAGCGCGATGCGGTGATGGTTCTCGTCGAGGCGGATCAGCAGCGGCTCGTCGTCGGACGTTCTCGGGCGTGCCTCGAGGCCGAGCAGGTCCACGAGCAGGTACTGCCAGGAGGCAAGGTCCGCCACGTCGACGCTCAGGGCGCCGAGTCGGGAAACGCTCATGCTGGTGTCACAATCTGTGAGGAGTGCGGCACCGTTGCCGCACATGCGAATTCAGCTGGGGAGGAAGTGCTCGGCGTGGATCCGCTCACGCGGCAGGCCGAGCTGCTGCAGGCGCTCGCGCGCCGCGTCGAGCATCGCGGGCGGGCCGCACAGGTACGCCGAGGTATCGGGGTCGGCGACGTCCTCGGCGGTGAGGACGCTGACGGGATTGCCGACGAGCACGCCGGGACGGTCGGTCTGCTCGTCGAGCACCACGCGCACGTCCAGGTTCGGCATGAAGCTGCGCCGAGCGTCGAGTTCGTCGAGGTGGAACAGATCCCCCTGGCGGGCGCAGCCGAACACGAGCCGAACGGAGTTGCGGGTCCTCGCGGTCTGGAGGGACTCGAGCATCGACAGCATCGGTGCCAGGCCCGTGCCGCCGGCGATCATCAGCACCGGTCCCGGCTGTTCCTCCAGGCCGAACGAACCCATCGGTCCTTCCAGGTCCAGTTCGTCGCCGACGGCGGCCGCCGTGCGCAGGTAGTCCGACATCGCGCCGGTGGGTAGCACACGGATCGTGAACGCCAGCCGCCGCTTGTGCCGCTCACCCGACGCCATCGAGTACGAGCGCCATTCGTCCGTTCCGGGGATGCGGAACCGGACGTACTGACCGGACCGGAAGGAGAAGGGGATCGACTTGGGCAGGCGCACAGCCAGTTCCACGACCGTCTCGGCCAGCCATGTCAGCCCGGTGACCTTCACCGTGGTGGTGACGACCGGGTGCTCGTCGAGCATGGCGGCCGGGTAGTCGAGGTCGACCTCGGTCTCTCCGAGGGCATGCGCCTGGCAGAGTAGGCGCATGCCCTCGGAGAGTTCCTCGGCCCGCAGCGGGTAGACCCGGCCCTCGGGCATGGCCAGTGCTCCGGTCGATACTCGCCCGACGCAGGTTCCGCACGTGCCGATGCGGCACTGGCTGACCAGGCGCGCACCCGCTGCTTCCGCGGCCTCGAGGACGGTGGTTCCGGCGGGAACGTCGATCTCTCTGGTGGTGTCGGTGTAGTTCAGGCGCACCCGGCTGGTGGTGCCGGCCGGGGTGTCGGGCAACGCCTCGATCGGAGCGATGGTCATGGTCAGTCCTCGTCCTGGTAGGGGGACTCGAAGAAGCCGCGAGGATGCCGTGCCGCCATCTTCCGCCACGCGATGATGGAATAGTCCATGTCGCACAGCACTTCGTTGTTCCAGCCGTCGAAGCGGGTGTAGTGCTCCTCGGTGGCCTCACGGGCGAAGACGTCGCTGTTGTTGAAGCCCTCGAGGGCCAGCGGCAGCATGAAGTTGTCGTACTTGAAGTTGAACTCGGCGATCTCCTCGTCCGACGAGGCCCGGGTGGCGATGACCTCCCAGTACTCGTGGTGGTGATCGTCGATCGGGACGTAGAACTCGTACTGCACGTGGTCGGTGATGGGCCAGTGCTCGACCATGAGCACACCCGGGACCCACAGCGAGGTGCGGAAGTAGTGCGGCACCGTCCCGCGCGCCTTCATGTTCACCTTCGGGTTCTCCAACACCGGCTGATACAGGTCCGGCCGGTCGTACCGGTTCATCACGCCCTTGGGGCCGTCCTCGATGTCGATCTCCTCGGTGGCCGAGTCGGTCAGGGCGTTCACGCCCAGCGGCAGGGCGCGGTCGAGCGCGACGAGGATCTGGTTGTCCCAGTGCACGAGCAGGTGGCCGGGGTCGAGGCCGTTCTCGGCGGCGAGGCGCCAGTTGCCGACGAGCTTGCGGTGGATACCCCGGATGACGATGCCCTCGTCGAGCAGGTGCGGGACGGGAGTGCCGTTGGGGTCGTTGGTCACTCGCATCGGCAGGTCCGAGCTGAGCGGCGGCGGCGTGCCGTAGTCCTCGTCGCCGACGAAGACGTAGATGATCCCGTTGACCTCCTCGACGGGGTAGGTGCGGATCTTGGCCCTGCCGATCAGCGAGTCGTCGGGGTTGCCGACGATGGTGGTCAGGCTGCCGTCCTCGAGCCCGTAGGTGAAGCCGTGGTACCAGCAGGTGATGGTGCCCTCCGACAGGCACATCGGCTTGGCGGAGAGCTTGACGCCGCGGTGGATGCACCGGTCCGACACTGCGTAGGCCTTGCCGGACGACCGCCGGACGGCGATGTCGTGGCCGCCGATGGTTATGCCCTTGGCGGTGCCGTCCTCGAGTTCGTGCGACAGCAGGGCGGGATACCAGTGGTTGGCGTAGCCCCAGTCGGCCTGGACGTAGGGCGCGTAGTGCCGGGTGACCCCGGCGGAGGATCCGCTGTACGGGGATGCGGACATGAACGACCTCCATGGTTGGGCCCACGCGCGACGGCGCGGGGAGGGAGAGGGGATCCGACGTGACCGGCTCGGAAGAGCGGCGTTGTTCGTGTCGCCCATCACACTACGCAATATCCGTGGAGAGTCAATAGAGATTCCACGAAAAATCCATGGACGGTTTTGCGGCCTGCCGGGCCGCGGTGTTGAGTGGGGGGTGGAAGAGGCCGCCCGGCGGCCGCACCGCACGACGAGGGAGTAGACCGGTCACATGAACGCCACCGAACCCACCGCGTCCGGCGAGCCGGCGCCCCTGGACCCGGGGCGGCGCTGGCACCTTGCCCAGGACCCGTACGAAGAAGCGCTGACGGCATTCGAGTTCGCGGTCCTGCAGGCACAACGCGGTTTCGAGCGATTTGCCGTGCAAGCCATGCACGTCGCCGGTGATCTCGACCTTGCCTTCAACGAAGTGGTGGCCCTGCACGTCGTCCGGATGCAGGAACGTCCGAAGGACACCGCGACGATCGCTCAACTCACCAATCGCGACGATCTGCCGAACCTGCAGTACAACCTGCGCAAGCTCGTGAGCCTGGGACTGCTCGAACGCACCAAGTCCGGCACGTCGTCGGTGTTCGCCGTCACCCCGGCCGGCCGGGAGGTGACGGATCGCTACGCCGCCCTGCGCCGCCAGGTGCTGGCGTCCAACCTCGTCGAATTGGCCGATGTGACGGTGAAGCTCCAGCATGCGATTCGCTCCATGCACATCCTCACCGGGCTCTACGAGGCGGCCAGCCGTGACCTCGCCACGATCAATCCGACGGTGATGTTCACCGACGACGGTGCCGCGCCCGACGCCCCGACCGCTGCGCCGAAGCGATCATCCAAGGCCCGGAGCCGGGACTGACCCTGCCGGTTGCGGTGCGGGAGCCCGCTCACCGGAGAACCGGGGCGGGCGACCCGCCAGAAACGCGTCGATGCCTTCGGCGGCGTCCGGGTTCGCCCCCTGCGACCACCTGCGCGTGACGGTCTCGTCGATGCCGTTCCCGCCGGCCGCGTCGATCATCGCCTTCGCGGCCGCGACGGAGATCGGCGAACGGGTGGACACGAGCTGCGCCAGCTCGGCAGCTCGGGCCGCCAGGCCACCGGGGGCTGTCACCTCGTCGACGAGACCGATGCGCAGCGCGGCGTCGGCGTCGATCAATTCGGCGGTGAAGACCAGGCGCTTGGCGGCGGCCGGCCCGAGCACGCGTACCAGGCGCGCCACCGTCCGCGGCGGGTAGACGATCCCGAGCTTGGCCGGCGTGACGCCGAAGCGGGCATTCTCCGAGGCCACGCGCAGATCGCACGCGAGAGCGAGCTGCATCCCACCCCCGACGCAGTAGCCCTCG
This sequence comes from Rhodococcus sp. 14C212, assembly GCF_011058195.1. Classification (NCBI taxonomy): domain Bacteria; kingdom Bacillati; phylum Actinomycetota; class Actinomycetes; order Mycobacteriales; family Nocardiaceae; genus Rhodococcus; species Rhodococcus sp. 14C212. Next base: position 4,901 of record NZ_JAALEH010000062.1, read on the forward strand.
ACGGCGGCCACGGTGGGCTTCGAGAAGGCCGCGAGACGCTCCTCCGCGGCCGTCATCCGATGCTCGAGCTCGATCCCCCGCTCCCGCGCGGATCGCAGACCGCGGATGTCCATTCCGGCACTGAAATCGCCCGCGGCTCCGGTCAGCACCAGCACCCGGACGTCGTGATCCGGCTGCAGGGCGGTCAGGACGTCCTCGAAGCGGTCGAGCATCGCGGTGGTGAGGGCGTTGCGCCGGGCCGGGTGGTCGATCGTCACGGTCGCCACCGGGCCGGTCACCCGCAGGTGGACGGACGCGGCGTCCATCACGATTCTCCCGCGAGCAGCGCCTTCTTCTGTACCTTCCCCATCGCGTTGCGCGGCAGCGTATCGACGACCCGGATCTCACGGGGACGCTTGTGCACCGACAGCGAGGTGGCGACGAAGTCGATGATGGACTTACCGTCGTTCGCGTCTCCGACCACGTACGCGACGATGCGCTGTCCGAGGTCCACGTCGGGCTCGCCGACGACGGCCGCCTCGCGCACCCCGGGGTGGGCGAGGAGGGCCTGTTCCACCTCGCCGGCCCCGATCCGGTATCCGCCGGACTTGATCATGTCCACCGATTCCCGGCCCACGATCCGGTGGAAGCCATCCGGGTCGACGACGGCGATGTCGCCGGTCTTGAACCATCCGTCGTCGGTGAGCGATTCGGCGGTCTTCGCCGGATTGTTCAGATAGCCGTCGAACAGCGTCGGTCCGGCGATCTCCAGCTGTCCCAAGGATTCTCCGTCGTGAGGGGCCAAGGCGCCCGACTCGGTGCGCAGCTGCGTCCGCACCCCCGCCAGCGGTAGCCCCACCCAGCCCGGCCGGCGCTCGCCGTCGAACCGGGTGCTGACGGTGATGATCGTTTCGCTCATGCCGTACCGCTCGATCGGCGCCGACCCGGTGAGGGCGACGAGCTCGTCGAACACCGGCACGGGGAGCGGTGCGCTTCCCGAGACGAGCAACCGCGCCCCGGCGAGCGCGCGGGCCGCGTCGCGGTCCGCGCACACGCGGGACCACACCGTCGGTACGCCGAAGTACAACGATCCGCCCGCGGCGGCGTAGGCCTCCGGCGTCGGGCGGACGGTGTGCACGAGCGGCGATCCGATCCGCAGCGCGCCGAGCACGCCCAGCACGAGGCCGTGCACGTGGAACAGTGGCAGGCCGTGGACAAGCACGTCGTCGGGGGTCCACTGCCACGCCTCGGCCAGTCCGTCGAGGCTCGCGGCGACGGCTCGCCGCGACAGGACCACGCCCTTCGGTGCGCCCGTGGTGCCCGAGGTGTACACGATCAGGGCCGGGGCGTCGGCCGGCGGTTCGGGCCGGCTGGTCGACGAGCGTGCCTGGGGGTCGACCGGGATCGCGGGGAGCGCGACGTCCGGCCGGGGAGTGCCCAGCCACAGCTCGGCGCCGGAGTCGGTGAGGATGTGCTGGCGTTCGAGCTCGCCCGAATCCGGGGGGACCGGAACGGCGGCGACGCCGGCGATCAGGCAGCCCACGACGGCCACGACGGTGCTCAGCTCGGCGCGCGCCTCGACGGCCACCCGCTGCGCACCGGCGATCCTGTCGGCAACCGCCGTGGCGGCTCCGATCAGAGCTTCCCGCGACAACGACGCGTCCCCGATCGTCACCGCGGGTGCGGCGTCGTCCCATCCCTCGTGCAGCGCGGTGAGCAGTGGAGCGGACATGTGTGCTTCTTTCGATCAATGGTCCGCATTATGGACCGATGTGCTACGATGTGGACCACCTCGAAACTACAAGTGGGCACAGGTACCGTCAAGGGTGCGCGGCACCGGGGGAAGGACACGATGAACAGCGTGCTCACCGCACTGCGCGTCTTCGAAGCGGTCGCGGACAGTCAGCCGGTGGGGCTCAGCGAACTCGCTCGGCGCCTCGATGTCCCCAAGAGCACGGTGCAGCGTTGCCTGAAGACCCTGCACGAGGCCGGCTGGGTACGGCCCGCCCCGGGAGAGGGCCGGTGGTCCATCACCGGTCGCGCCTTCACCGTCGGTAGCGCGGTGGCAGCCGGCGATCATCTGCGCGACGCCGTGCTACCGGAGCTCGGTGCTCTGCAGTCCGCCGTCGGCGAGACGATCCACCTCGCGGTTCCGGACGGCGACGAACTCGTCCTGGTCGAACGGCTCGACAGCCCCCATCAACTGCGTGCCTTCCTCGCGCTCGGCACCCGGCTGCCGCTGCACGCGGCAGCCACCGGCAAGGCGTATCTCGCCACCCTGCCGGACGAGCGGATCGCCTCATATCTGGCCGCAACCCCGGCCAAGGTCACCGATCGCACGGAAACCGATCCGGACCGGCTGCGAGACGAGATCGGCCTCATCCGCGAGCGCGGCTACGCCACCACCGAACAGGAACTCCACGAAGGCATCTCGGCCGTCGCCGTAGCCGTGCGGGACCGCACGGGGACGGCCCGTGCATGTTTCAGCATCTCCGGTCCGTCGTCCCGACTCACCCCCGAACTGTTCGAGGAGTACGGCAGCACGGCACTACGCACCCGCGACGCCATCGAGCAGGCACTGCGGTAGCGACACCGCAAGGCGTGCACCACGTTCGTCGGCCGGGCGGGTCGCGTCGCCGGACGCCCGGCGGATCGTCCGGCCCGGCTGCAAAAAGCCACACCACCCACTACGCCGCAGTGGTCATGGAGCACACTCGGCCAGGCGATCGCATCACCTCTCCACCTCGTCGATACACAACGAGGCGCACCCGGGGCGTTCCCCCTGCCCCTACTCACCGTCTTCGATGAGCTCCCGGAGGGTGGTGAGTTGCTCGGGGGTGATCCCTGTCGGTTGCATGACCTCGTTCCACCCGTCGACGTACCCGGAGGTGTATTTGTGGCCGTGGCCGCCCGGGACACCGGTGGAGAACGGCAGGTCCGCGGTGACCTGCCAGAACGTCACGAACGGTATCCAGAACATCTCCTCGAGCACATCCCGGCCCGGCGCCTGACCGATCCAGTCCGGTTCGCCGAGGATCAGGTCCGGACTCCACCAGACGATCGGGTCGGACGGGTGCATCAGGTACAGGACACGACTGCCGTCCCAGGGCGTGTCCGCAGGAGGAATCTCCGTCCGGGGATCGTTGGTGAACCGCACCGTGCGCCCGTTCTGGTAGACCGGCTCGATCTCCGGGCTGCCCGGGGCACGCCGATCGCTGAACTCGCGGAACAGGGTATTGAAGTTGGGAGGCCCGGCAAACAGCGTTCCCGAGGTGCGGTTGCGCAGATCGTATTCCCCGCTGAAGGCGGTTTCGCCGCCGAACGAGCCGAGGCTCTCTCCGGCGACGAACAGCCGGGGCCGGGTGTCCTGGGGCAGTTTCGACCAGGTGTCGTAGACCGCGTCGAACATGTCGCGACCGGCTTCACGGGCTTTCGACTGATCGACCAGGTAGGAGATCCACGAAGGCAGGTAGGAGTACTGCATCGCCACGGTCGCCCCGTCGCCACCGGTGAGGTACTCGAACGTATCCACCAGCGCCGGGTCCACCCACCCGCTTCCCGTGGTGGTCACCACCAGTAGATTCCCCCGCTGGAAACCTCCGGCACGGTTGAGGTCCTCGACCGCCGCCGCTGCCCGGGATTCGGAGTCGTCAGCCGACGCCAGACCGGCATAGATTCGGATCGGCTCCAGGGCCGGACGTTCGGTGAACTGTGTGATCTCCTCCGTGGAGGGACCGGAGCCGATGAAGCTGCGACCCTGCCACCCCAACGAATCCCACGGCACCACCGATCCCGGTCCGCCCGAACGCAGGCCGGTCGTGGGCTGCTCTATGCCCTCCGGGGTCTTGGTGTCCCGCACCGAGAAGGCCGAGTTGGCGATCCCGACGAGGCCACCGAGCAGCACACCCGACACGACCGCATAGACAAGCCCGACGACCGCGAGCCACCCGACCACGGCCGCCGCGCGATGGCCGATCCACCGGTTGAGCAGAGCGGCCAGCCAGCGATACACGCCCCGGACGCCGCGCCCGACCGCCAGGAGGAGGCAGAACATCACCGCAGCCACGACGGGGGAGAGAACAACGAGTGCGACGTTGTACTCGGTGACCCCCATCAACACGCGGATCTCGTGCTGCCAGTACTGACCGAAGCCGAAGAAGCCGACGAGCAGCACCGTCGCGCCGACGAGGAAGACCTGCCAGGAGCCGCGCCGCGGACGTCGGGGACCTCGGTCGGCGAATGCGCGCCACACGAACGCCGCGAACACCCCCAGCCCGTAGCCGATCGCGGCAGTAATGCCCCAGACCATGCCCTGGAGCAGGCCCCCGCGGGGTAGCAGCGACGGCGTGAACGACAGGCACGCGAAGATCAGTGCGCCCCAGCATCCCGGAAGGGTGACGTACAGCAACTTCCGGCGGCCCACGGTCTCGGGCGACCGGCTCTCGTCGTCTCCTGCCGCGGCCTCGACGGTCGCGGCGCGATGTTCGGAGCCGGCGCGACCTACACCGTTGTCCGCCCTGTCGGGCGCGCTCGACACCGAATCATCCTGTGCCCCGAGTCCCTGTGGTGTCATTGCTATCCGCCTATGTGTGACCGGTCCGGGACGAGCGGGAACCGTTCCCGATTTCGCGCCAGGCCGACTTTTCGATCACCGCCCGGGTCAGTAGTAGTCGGCTCGCGGGTTCCAGGTCGAGATCGCCCAGATCACCACCACGTCGAGCGCGATGATCAGGATCGACCACCACGGGTAGTACGGCAGCCACAGGAAGTTCGCGAGGATCGACAGCGCAGCGATGACAATTGCCGACACTCGCGCCCACGTCGCGCCGCTGATTAAGGCGATGCCCACGACCACCATCACCACACCGAAGACGATGTGGATCCACCCCCAGGTGGTGAGGTCGAATTTGAAGGTGTACTCCTGGCCCTGGACGAACACCTCGTCCTCGGCCACCGCCGCAATCCCCTGGAAGAACTGCAGAATGCCGATCGTGGCCATGATGACCGCGGCCCCGATCGACGTCCCCGCGGCGATGCCCTGTTTGACGGACATGCCTTCCTGATCGGCACGCACGTTCTGAGACATGATGCTCCCCTTCCGAGGCGGGACTGGTATCGCTCAGTGTGCGCTTCGGCTCTGTTTCTCAGCAGTGGCTTCGGACCCTTTTCCCGTTTCGAAGCGGTCACGGGACCGGCATGCGCCGGGGGACGGGTCGGTGTCCCGGTGCAGAGCATCCTGTCGTCTCTGGACGCGCTCGGATCTGAAAGCTGAAGTAGAACAGAATGATTCGAATCGACATACCATTCGAGCGCCCGAGGAGTGCGCCATGCCCGGACTGCTTCGCGGAGTCGCCCGTACCGCCGTGGTGGCCGGAACCGCCACCGCCGTGTCCAGCCGTGTGTCCCGGCAGGCCCAGCGCGCTGGGCGGCGCGGCAGCGGGCTCAGCCGCCCCGCCGGCCCCACTCGATCGCCGGGCACGCGTCCATCACCATCGGCACCCCGGCCTCGGTGGTGCGTGCGAACGCGTCCTCGTCGACGACGCCGAGCTGGAACCACACGCCCCTCGCGCCGATCGCGACGGCCTGGTCGGCGAACTCGCCCGCCGACTCCGACCGGCGGAACACGTCGACCACCTCGACCGGGAACGGGACGTCGGCGAGGGACGCGTAGCCCTGCTCGCCGAGCACCGTCGGCGCGTTCGGATGAATGGGGACGATTCGTTTGCCGCGTTCCTGCAGCAGGCGCGCGATCCGATACGCGGTCCGGCCGGGATTGCCGGAGAGCCCGACCACCGCCCAGGTGTCGCAGTCGTCGAGCATCAGGTTCACAGCCTTCGGGTCCTGCCATGACGTGCTCATGGCAGCAAAATTACCCCTTGCCGGCGCGGGGCGGAGGCCGTCGCGGCACCCCGGTCGACCCACCGAAGGCCGACTCGTCCGGCTACCGCCGAACCCCTGCCCGTACTCTGGAGTACAGAAACTCGAGTCGTGGCGCGGGACCCCGTCGCAACACAGCTCACCGATGCGTACGGGGCGCAGCACAGGAATGGACGCAGTCGAGTGCAAGATACGGCCGGTCGAGGGATCCAAGCCTTCATCTCCGAGGTCATCCAGCGGGGGGGTCGCGCCGAGCGGCTCGAGCACCTGCCGCGCAACCCGGTCCAGGTGTGGGGCGTCGACGGGGACAGCTGCATCGTGCGCGTCCGCGCCAAGATCGACGGGGACTGGCAGGCGCGACGGCAGGATGCTCTCCCGGACGCCGACGACACGGGCTCGCAGTTCTGGGTCTTCGTGGACCTGGGGAGCACCCCGGTGACGTACTTCGTGCTGGCGTCCGACGAGGTCGCGGCGGGGATCGCCGCCGAGGTCGACATCTGGATGGCCGATGCGCGCGGCCGCACCCGGACGGGAAGCCATGCCATCCCGCTCAGCAGCGTCGTCCACGGCAAGGATCGCTGGGACCTGCTCGGCCTGACGCCGGCCAAGGACACCACCCGCTACACCGACGACGACGCGGCCGAGGCCGAGCAGGAGCGGCTCGCCCGCAACCGCGCGCGCAAGGCGAGCGCCTCGGGCAAGGCACGGGGGGCGGCCGAACCCGAGGTCGTCGAGGACCCGCGGCTGCCGGTGCTCGCCGACTGGGACGGCTACCGGGTCAAGGGCCGGTTCGACCCCGCCACCGGCGCCCTCGAGATCACGGCCGGTCCGATGGAGGGCCGCCGGTTTCCCGATCCGACCACCGCCGCCGTCGCCGTCGCCAGCTACCTCAGCGGTGACGTCGAATCGTGCGACGGCGGCATGTTCTGGCGGCTCGACCAGCCGGAATCCACGCCGTTGGGGGCGCATCTCGCCTGACAGCACCCGAGGTTTCCGCCCTGTTCGCCGTCGCGTCGACTCCGGGGTGCCCAAGGGCAACCCGAACCCGTTCGACTATGGTCATACTCGACGTGTGCCCCTGAGCACGTCGGCGAACGGAAGTGAGAGATCATGGGCAGCCCTCGTGGGGCCGAGCGAATAGCCGAATACCCGAGGCCCTCGCACACTCTGCTGCACATCACCGACACCCACCTGGTCGGCGGAGACGAACTGCTCTACGGGACGGTCGACGCCGACGCCCGGGTGCGGCAGATTCTCGCCGACATCCGCGCCTCCCAGGTGCAGCCGGACGCGCTCGTGTTCACCGGTGACCTCACCGACCGCGGCCAGCCCGACGCCTACTCGAAGCTGCGCGGCCTCGTCGAGCCCGTCGCGCAGGCACTCGGCGCGCAGATCGTGTGGGCCATGGGCAACCACGACGACCGTGCCACCTTCCGGGAACTGCTGCTGGATCAGGCGCCGTCCACCGGCCCGATCGACCGGGTCTACCGTGTCAACGGCCTGCGCATCATCACCCTCGACACCTCGGTGCCCGGCTTCCACCACGGCGAGATCTCGCAGGAACAGCTGAACTGGCTGGCGCGCGAGCTCGAGACGTCGGCGCCCTTCGGCACCATCCTCGCGATGCACCACCCGCCGGTGCCCAGCGTGTTCGACCAGGCCGTGCTCGTCGAGCTGCGCGACCAGGCCGGCCTCGCCGAGGTGCTGCGCGACACCGACGTGCGCACCATCCTCGCCGGTCACCTGCACTACACCACGACCGCGACCTTCGCCGACATCCCCGTCTCCGTGGCCTCCTCGACGTGCTACACCCAGGACCTCAACGTCCCGGCCGGGTGCCAGCGCGGCCACGACGGTGCCCAGGGCTTCAACCTCGTGCACGTCTACCCGGACACCATCGTCCACTCCGTGGTGCCGACCGGCAGCTACATCACCACCGGCCGGCCGTCCACCGCGGAGGACGCGGCGCAGCGTCTCGCCGAGGCCGGGATCCGCATTCCCGAGAACCCGGACGTCACCGTCCGCGTCTAGGCCCGCGCCGCACGTTCCCCCAGCAGGTCGAGGGCGATGTCGACGATCATGTCCTCCTGCCCGCCGACGAGCGCGCGCCGCCCGACCTCGAGCAGGAGGGTGCGCACGTCGATGCCGTAACGCTCGGACGCTGCCTCCGCGTGGCGGAGGAACGAGGAGTACACGCCGGCGTAGCCGAGGGTGAGGGTTTCCCGGTCCACCCGGACCGGCCGGTCCTGAAGCGGCCGGACCAGGTCGTCGGCCGCGTCCTGCAGCGCGAACAGGTCGCTGCCGTGGGTCCAGCCCTGCAGGTCGGCGACGGCGACGAACGCCTCGAGCGGGCAGTTGCCGGCGCCGGCGCCGTGACCGGCCAGGGAGGCGTCGACGCGAGTGACCCCTTCCTCGACGGCGACCACGGAGTTCGCCACCGACAACGACAGATTCTCGTGGGCGTGGATCCCGAGCTCGGTGCCCGGGTCGAGCACGTCCCGGTAGGCGCGAACACGTTCGCGTACCCCGTCCATGGTCAGACGACCGCCGGAGTCGGTCACGTAGACGCAGTGCGCGCCGTACGACTCCATCAACTTCGCCTGCCGCGCCAGCTCCGCGGGCGGTGCCATGTGGCTCATCATGAGGAATCCGGAGACGTCCATGCCCAGCTCGCGAGCCGTGGCGATGTGCTGGGCCGAAACGTCCGCCTCGGTGCAGTGCGTGGCCACGCGCACCGAGCGGACCCCGAGCCGGTAGGCGTGCTCGAGCTCGCGGATCGTGCCGATCCCGGGCAGCAGCAGGGTGGTCAGGCGCGCCCGGGACACGTTCGCGGCCGCGGCCTCGATCCACTCCCAGTCGGTGTGGCTGCCCGGTCCGTAGTTGAGGCTGCCCCCGGCCAGGCCGTCGCCGTGGGCGACTTCGATGGCGTCGACGCCGGCCGCGTCCAGCGCGGCCACGATACGGCCCACGTCGTCCGGGGTGATGCGGTGCCGAACGGCGTGCATCCCGTCCCGGAGCGTGACGTCCTGGATGAACAGTTCGGTCGTCATCGGGTGGTCTCCAGTTCTGCCGCGCGTGCGGTGTCCGTCTCGGCGGCGGCCTCCGCGAACCGCAGGGCAGCCGAGGTCATGATGTCGAGATTGCCCGCGTACGCGGGCAGATAATGGGCGGCACCCTCGACCTCGAGGAACACCGACACCTGGTGGGTGGGGGTGGCCGGGGCGCCGTCGGCGAGCAGGGTATGCACCGGTTGCCCCTGTGGGACCGGGGTGATCTGCACCTGCTGCTTGAGCCGGTAGCCCGGCACGTAGGCGGCGACGTCGGCGACCATCCGCTCGATCGACTCCCGGACGGCGTCGTGCACGACTGCGCTCGGCTCGGAGATCAGGCAGAACACGGTGTCCCGCATGATCAGCGGCGGCTCGGCAGGGTTCAGGACGATCACCGCCTTGCCCCGGGCCGCCCCGCCGACCGACTCGATAGCGTGCGCCGTCGTCTCGGTGAACTCGTCGATGTTCGCGCGGGTGCCGGGTCCGGCGGACTTCGACGCGATGGACGCGACGATCTCGGCGTAGGCGACGGGCGTGACCCGCGAGACCGCCGCCACGACGGGAATGGTTGCCTGCCCACCACAGGTGACCATGTTGACGTTCGGGGCGTTCCGGTGGGCGTCGAGGTTCACGGCCGGAACGACGAAGGGACCGATCGCTGCGGGCGTGAGGTCGATCATCCGCTTGCCGTAGGGTTCGAGCGCCCGGGCGTTGGCCCGGTGCGCCTGCGCCGACGTTGCGTCGAACACGAAGCCGATCTCGTCGAAGTTCGGCAGGCCGATCAGGCCCGCCACGCCGTCGGCGGTGGTGGGGACGCCCAGCCGGCGGGCGCGGGCCAGGCCGTCCGAGTCGGGGTCGATGCCGACCATGGCGCCCATCTCGAGGTTGGTCGAGTTCCGGATCACCTTGATCATCAGGTCGGTGCCGATGTTGCCGGAGCCGATGACGGCCACCTGTGTTCTGCGGGTGCTCATGTGTTGTCCTCCTGGGTGAAGGTCGCGGTCACCGAACCGAGTCCGGTGATGTCCGCGGTGACGGTGGAGCCGGGGTGGACGGGCGCCATCGGCCCGAGGGCCCCGGACAGGACGATCTGCCCGGCGCGGAGCGGTTCGCCGAACCGGCGGGCGGTGTCGGCGAGCCACGCCAGGGCCCGCAGCGGGTCGCCCAGGCAGGCCGCGCCGTTCCCGGTGGACACCGCCGCGCCATCGACACGCATCTGCATCTGGGTGTCGATCGGTTCGAACTCGTCGAGCCCGCGGCGCCGGGTGCCGAGGACGAACAGCCCGGACGAGGCATTGTCGGCGACCGTGTCCCCGAAGGTGATGTCCCAGCCTGCGATCCGGCTGTCGACGATCTCGAGGGCGGCGACGGCGTAGTCGACGCTGGCGCGGATACGCCGGTCGTCGAGCGGGCCGTCGGCGAGGTCCTGCCCGAGCACGAAGGCGATCTCCGCCTCGACCTTCGGTTGCAGCAGGCGGTGGAAGGGCACGGGTTCGTCCTCGGTGTACTGCATGTCGTCGAACAGGACGCCGAAGTCGGGCCGGTCCACGCCGAGTTGCCGCTGGACCGCCGGTGACGTGAGCCCGATCTTGCGGCCGACCACACGAGCCCCGGCATCCGCGCGTGCGGAGTTCAGCTTCGTCTGGACCGCGTAGGCGCGCTCGATGTCGGTGCTGCCGATGAGGTCACGCACCGGCGGGCAGGGCGTGCGGGTCTGTACCGCGTGGTCGAGTCGGACGAACGCCGCATGGACAGCCGGATCGTCCGTCGCGGCGCCGGAGGGCGGAGCCGGCATGCGGTCGGTTCCTGGGGAGGGGGTCATGGCGGTCCCGGAAGGTCGAAGGGAATGGACCTGCCCACTGTCACCGGGTGAGCCGGTATCCGGCCAGGACAATGTTCGACTCAGTGGAACGTACAGTGGCGGGTGACCCGAATTGCCAGGTCACCGGACGAAGGGGGAATGCGGTGGGCCCTCCCGGCGACGCGCAGATCGACCCGAACACCGTGCTCGGCAAGGTCGTCACCGTGCTGTATGCGTTCACCGTCGACGACCACGGGCTCAGCCTCGCGGAACTCGGCCGGCGTACCGGCATCCCCAAGGGCACCCTGCACCGGCTGGCCTCCGACCTCGTCAAGGTGCGCCTCCTCGACCGCACCCGGGCCGGCTACCGGCTGAGCGGGCAACTGTTCGAACTCGGCATGCGGGCGTCCACCGAACGCAGCCTGATCGAGGTCGCCACCCCGTTCCTGGAGGACCTGTACGAGCGGACGCACGAGACGGTGCACCTTGGCATCCTCGAGGGCACCGAAGTGGTCTACATCTCCAAGATCGGGGGACACCGGCAGGCCCGCTCCCCGTCCCGTCTCGGCGGCCGAATGCCGCTGCACTGCACGGCAATCGGAAAGGCACTCCTCGCGCACTCCGATCCGGAAATCATCGACAGGGTGCTCGCCGAGCCGCTCGAACGGCGCACCCCGAAGACGCTGTCCGGGCCCGGACTGCTGCGCGCACAGCTCGAACGCATCCTCGACGAGGGGGTCGCGTACGAACGCGAGGAGTCCGCGATGGGCATCACCTGCGTCGCTGCGCCGGTACTCGACGCGGACGACCGGCCGATCGCAGCCCTCAGTGTCACCGGTCCCGTGGCCCGCTTCCACCCCGAGCGGCACACCACGTCGGTGCGCGCGGCCGCAGCCGGGGTCGCCGCCACCCTCGCGCGCCGCGCGCGGATGGCGGAGCCGGACTGAGACGGGCCGCATGTGCCCGGCGGCCGGCCCGGCAGTCCCGGCAGGGAACTCCGGGTCCATTGCGGAGGCGGACGAATCGGACAGCGCGTGGGGCGTTCGTCGTCTAGGCTGCCGCCCATGACCTCGATTCCGGTGAATGTGGACAATTTCGTTCGCGCGGAGACGGATCGGATGTTTCTCGATCTTCAGCGGGACGCCGGGGGCATCAATGTGCTCCGGCACAACCGGGAGCCCGCCTCGGTCGAGCAGCAGACGGTGATCCGGATGAACCGCGACACCCTCTACAGCCTCGCGATCGTCGACACCTCGGAGGGCGCGACCCTCACCATCCCCGACGGCGGTCGGCGGTACATGTCCGTGATGGTGGTCGACCAGGACCACCACGTCGATCGGATCCTCCACGACCCGGGAGAGCACCGGTTCACCGCCGACGAGTTCCCGACACCGTACGTCGCCGTCGCGGTGCGGATTCTCGTCGATCCTGCCGATCCGGACGACGTCCGCACCGTGGTCTCGCTCCAGGAGCGGTTCCGTCTCGACGCCGGCTCGTCGACGCCGTTCGCGGCGCCCGACTACGACCGCGCGAGCTTCGACGCGACGCGGGAGGCGCTGCTGGCGCTGGCACGAGGGCTGACCGGCTTCGACCGGATGTTCGGTGCCCGGCACGCGGTCGACCCGGTCCGGCACCTGATCGGTACCGCCGCCGGCTGGGGCGGCCTGCCGACCACGGAGGCCGCCTACATCGGCGTCGATCCGGGACTGCCGGTCGGCGAGTACGAGCTGACCGTCCGCGATGTGCCGGTCGACGGCTTCTGGTCCGTCTCGGTCTACAACGCCGAGGGCTTCTTCGAGCCGAACGAGCGCCACGCCTACAGCATCAACAACCTCACCGGCGTGCCCAACGAGGACGGCTCGATCACCGTCCGTTTCGGTGGCGGCGACGAGGCGGACCGTGCCAATTGCCTTCCCGTCACGGAGGGGTGGAACTACCTCGTTCGCCTGTATCGCCCGCGTGCGGAGGTCCTCGACGGAAGCTGGGTGTTTCCCGCCCTCGCCCCGTCACCGAACGGGCGGTGAGCATCGACGCCGGCCCGGCTCCGTCCCGAGTTCGCGTTCCACCGCGACCGGGCCGCCCCGCGTACAGCGGGACGGCCCGGTGCGTCCGACGGGACTACGCCGCGCAGGTCACGCCCGCCCCGGGTGGTCCGTCTCCCACGGCGCCGGGATCGGGTAGTACCGCTCCAGGAATTGGGTGACCTTGGCCGTGCGCAGCTCGAGGTCGACCTCGGGCACGCTGCCGTCGTTGAGGCAGAAGAAGTCCATCTTCCGCTTCGCCAGCAGCGTGTCCAGCTCGCGCAGACCCGATTTCATCGTCGTGTCGACGTACCGCATGCGGGCCGTCGTCTGCTGCACCGCTCGGCCGGTCATCAGCGCGTAGTAGTGGTAGAACGAGTTCGTCACCGAGATGTTCTCCGCGGCCCGGAACGTGCTCGCCGCCGTGGCGGCGAACTCGGCCGCGAACTCCCGCTCCATTTCCGCCATGATGCTCTTGCGCAGGGGAACCGGCGTGTGTTCGAGGTGCCGGGTGATCGTCACCCCGAACCGGTCCTCGAGCAGCCGGCGATTCACGCGCGCCGCGTTCTCGAAACCACTGCGCTTCTTGTGGTTCCGGCCCAGCCCGATCCGGGTGTCGGCCTCGATGAACTTCGTGACCCCGCCGGCGGAGAAGAACACCTGCGGATCCACCGGGCGGCCGAAGAACATGTCGTCGTTGGAATACAGGAAGTGCTCGGACAGACCCGGGATGTGGTGCAGCTGGCACTCGACGGCCTGCGAATTGTGGGTGGGCAGCACCGACGGGTCGGCGAAGAACTCCTCGCTGCGCACGAACGTGACCCGCCCGTCGTCGGCCAGCCAGTCCGGTCGCTCCGAGTCGGTCGCGACGAAGATCCGCCGGATCCACGGCGCATACATGTGTACGGAGCGCAGCGCGTACTTCAGCTCGTTGATCTGCCGGAAGCGCGCGGGGGAGTCGTCGCCCTCGCCCACCACGTAGTTCTGCATGCGCTTGGCGCGCTCGGCCTGCCACTCCTTCGACGAGCCGTCCACCCACGAGAACACCAGGTCGATCTCGAACGGGACGTCCGACGGATGGGTCGCGAACATCCCCTCGATCGTCGGCCACGTCTGCCCGTAGCGCTCGACGGTGGTGCGGGTGACCTCCTCCCGCGGCACGCTGCGCCGGGTCAGGGCGTTCTCCTTCGGCAGGAGGATCTCGTCGTCGGTGTGCGACCACAGCTCGATCTGCACCCCGTTCGACGCCCCGTACCGCAGCCCGCTGGTCAGCTCGACTCGCGGCCGGAACAGGCGGAACGCCCGCGCCTTGGAACTGTGGGAGAGCCGGCCGTCGGCGACGAGCACCGGTCGGCGCCGCTGGGCGCCGACCGTCTTGGAGTAGAACGGTTCGTCGGTGCACGCGACGACCAGCGCGGCACGCAGCTCCTTGCGGTCGGCCCAGTCCACCGCCAGCACCGGGCGCGCGCCGTCGCCGCGGACCAGCAGATAGTCGATGCCGGCGTCGTCGAGGACCCGGCGCACGAAGTGCAGATCCTCGAGCATCGCCTCGTGCGGCGTGGTCGTCGAGATGGGGATCGCGTAGCGATCCCGGAACCACACGATGTCCGGGTGGCCGTGCAGCCGGGGTCGCTCGGACGCGAGCGGGGGAGCGTCCCCGACGCTGTGGGGCAGGGAGACGAGATGAACGGTGTGGGGGGCCGGCGAGTGCGTCGGAGTGCTCCTTTCCTGTGAAGGGATTTCCCGGGAAAGATCCCGGGAACGAGAAAGTTTGATTCTAGTTCACTATTGCCACTTCAGGCACATCATGAGGGCGGAGGTGGGGAGCATCTCCGGAACCGGCGGCCGTGCGGGGTTCACTCTCAGGACTTCGGGCTCGTCGAGGCTCAGCCGACGTCGGTCGGCCCGATCCATTCGGGGTACTGCGGGGCGCTCGCGCCTACAGCGCCTCGAGATGGGCGACGACGTACGGCCACGGGATCCGTTCCTGTTCGAGCCGCAGACCCCCGGCACGCACCGCCGCCAGCGCGTCGCGTTCCGGTCCGGTCAGGTGTGCGGGCGTCTGCGGGGCGGGTGACGTCTCGGGCACGGCAAGGTCGCGCCACCGCTCGACGGTGCCGCGGTCCATGAGCAGGCTGCGCACGTGCGGGAGGCGGCCGCGGAGCCGGTCGAGGATCGCGAAGCCGTGCGTGTCCAGGTCACCCCAGTACACGACGTCGGAGGCGGCGAGCCACGGCACGTCCGCCAGCTCGTGCACCGCGTAGCCGCCGCCGTGCACCGCCACCGTCGCCGGCAGCTCCGGCAGCGCATGCAGGCCCTCCTTGTTCTCCAGGATCAGGGTGCGGGCCGGCGTCACCGGCAGTGCCGCCAGCTCGTCGAGCGACGTCGCGAAGATCCGCGGCGCCGCGGGCAGCAGCGTCCGGTCGCACACGGCCACCTCGCACATCCGCGGCAGCGACCGCACACCCAGGTCGCGGTCGCCGCGCACACCCTCGAGCAGCGTCTCGACCAGACCGCGGTGCCGCGACACCCATTTGGTGTCGACGCCGGGCACCGGCAGCTGGCGGATGAACAGCCTCGACGACGGATGCTCGGCCAGCCAGCGCACGGCCGCGACGAGCCGCGCGAAGTCCGGCTCCGCCAGCTCGAGCCAGCGGGCATGCGTCGCGGCGATCGCGGTCGCGAGCGTCGCAGTGCCGGGGCCGAGTCCGTCGAGCAGTCGCGCCCGCCGTTCGGTGAGGGTGCGCCACTCGGGCGCTCGTGCGGCCGCGGCGGCGATCTCGGTCGCGCCCGAAAGCAGCAGGCGCACCGGCACTTCCTGCGTGCCGAAGCTCGGCCAACGCCGCGTCTCCCACTCGACCCGCCCGGCGCCCCGGTAGCCGTGCCAGGCCCGCACCCACGCCACGACGGCGTCGGGATCCTGCGCGACCCGCCGCTCGGACGGCGGATGCAGCGCGATCGACAGCGAATCCGATTCGGCCGCAGCGGGATCGGTGATCCATCGGGTGCGGCGGCTGCGGTACGCGGCCTGGGCCTTACCGGCGACCGCGGACGGCGGCACGCACAGTGCGCTCACGTGCCGGCGTCGCGGATCGGCAACAGTGCGATCTGCGAGTAGCGCTTGTCGCGGATGCTCACCGCCGCCACGCCGTCGATGTAGTCGTCGAGGGTCTGCAGCAGCTTCAGCGGGGTGGCGAGCACCATGTGGAACCCGAACTGGGTGAATACGTCCAGCGCCCGCCGCGTGTACGCGGGGTCGGCGCGGTCGAACGCCTCGTCGAGGATCACCGTGCCGTAGCGCGGCAACTCCTCGCCGGCGGCCGCTAGCTGATAGCGCAGCGCCGCGGCCAGGCAGAAGAACACCAGCTTCTGCGCCTGCCCACCCGACAGGCCGGAGCTCGAGTCGTGATAGTTGGCGTCGTGGCCCTCCGGGTCGACCTCCACCCCGATGAATCCGACGTGCAGGCGGGTGTCGAGCACGAGGCGCTTCCACCGCAGGTCGGCGGGCTCGCCGGAGTCGAGCCGTTCGAGCACCGCCGCCATCTGTTCGAACCGTCGCTCCGCCGCGGCCCGGTCCTCCTCCTTCCACGCGCCGCTCGTGATCTGCAGCAGCTCCGCCAGGAACTCCGACGCGGCGGGGGAGCGCCGGTCCTTGACGTCGATGCGCAGGACCCGGTCGGTGTCGAACGGCGAGCGCCGCAGCGATTCGTTCACCGGCTCGATGCGCGAGCGGATCTCGCCCGGCGCCTTGCGGATCGCGCGCGCCAGCTCCCCGATGTTGCGGTGCGACTGCTCGCGCAGCAGCCGGAAGAACTCGTCCTCGTAGGCGGGCAGGCCGTCGCTGCGCAGCCGGGCGAGCACCGCGAGGGCATCGTCGACGTACTCGGCCTCGGAACGCATCTCGGCGCGCCGCGCCTCCCACTCGGCAAGATAGCCGGTGAGGATGGCGGTGATGCGGCGCTCGGCGTCCGCGGTGTCGCGTTGCGCGGACCGCATCTCTTCGTTGATCGCGCGACCCACCGTGCTCAGGGCCCGGTCGATGTTGTCGACGGTGACGCGGCGGACCGCCGCGGCGAACCGGGCCCGGATGCGCGCGAAGATCGGGTCGGGCACCGCGGTGCCGGCGTGGGCCTGCGCGTCGTCGAGCCGCGCCTGCACGCGGGTCAACTCGCCCCGGTGCTGTTCGAGCTTGGCCAGCGCCGCGGTGTGCGCCTGCCGGGCGGCGCGTTCCTCGCTCTCGGCGCGAGCCAGATCCGCGGTGAGCGTGGCGTATTCGGTGTTGCCCTGCATCCACTCGCGCAGCCGCTCCTCGATCGCGTCCACCGCGCTGCCCGCCGCCGCGACGTCGACGTCGGCCCACGCGGACTCGCGGATCACCGCGGCGGCCTGCCGGCGCTGCTGGATCGCGGACTCGGCACGCTCGAGAGCCTCCTGCCGCCGTCGCAGCGCGTCGACGTCGGTCTCGGCGTCGCCGATGCGCCGGCGCAGGTCGGCGAGCTTGGCCTCGTTGTCGAAGCCGAGGACCCAGCGGCTGCGGTCGTCGATGCGCCGCCGGTCGTCCTTCTCGTGCCGGTCGCCGCCGTGCTTGACCTGCCCGGCCCGGGTCACGCCCCGCGGGACGCGGCGCAGGTCGTCGGCGGTGTCGACGCACGCGTAGTCGAAGCGGTCCGCCAGGTGGTGCTGCAGCCACGCGGCGAGCGGGCCGGGGCGCACCTCGAGCTTGCGGACGAGCGAGCCGTCGGCGGTGGTGGGTGCGTCCGGCGCGCCGACGCCCGTGCGGACCCGCCGGTACACGAGGCGGGCACCGAGGTGGTGTGCGTCGACGGCGGCGGCCACCCGCGGATACAGCTCGTCGGGCACCAGCAGAGTGCGCCCGAATCCGCCCAGGACCCGCTCGATCGGACCCGTCCACTCGGCGTGCTCGGCGCGCACCGCGATCAACTCGCCCGCGAAGTGCAGGGCATCCTCACCGAGTCCGGCCGCCGAGCACACCAGTTCCCGGGCGCGCAGCAGGTCGGGATCGAGGTTCGAGCGGCGCCGGGCCAGGACCTCCCGGTCGGCGATCAGCTCGCGGATCGTCTTCCGGCGTTCGGCGAGCGCACCGGCCACCTCGTACAGTTCGGCCCTGCGCGTGTCGGCGGTCGCGTCGAGCTCGCGCAGTTCCCTCTCGAGCTGGGCCTGCAGATGCGCGAAGTCGTCCGCGGTGGCCGGTGTCTCCGCCTCCCAGTGGGTGAGGGCGACGTCGAACCGTCTGCGTTGCCGGGTGATTCGTTCGAGTGCGGTCTCGGCGGCGTCCTTGTGCACGCGGAGGGTTGCGAGCCGGCCGTCGCCGGCGCTCTCGGCGCGCACCCGCAGATCGAGGGTGCGTTCGCCGGCGCGGTCGGCCTCGTCGGCGGTCTTGTCCGCGGCGGCCTGCAGCAGACCGGTCTGCGCGCGCGTCTCGTCGAGCCTGTCGCTGAGCAGGTCCACAGTCATCCGGGCGTGCACCGCGTCGAGGTGATCGGTCTCGTCCTGCAGATCGCGCTGGGCCTGCAGACCGGTGCGACGGGCGTCGGCCAGCGCGACGAGCGGCTCGAGCGTCTCGACCTGACGACGAGCGTCGACGACGACGCGATGCGCCTCGCGCAGCTCGCGGAACTGGGTGGTGGCCCGCTCGGCCATCGCGAACGTCGGCGGCTCGTCGAGCATGTAGTCGCGTAGCAGCTGGTCGAGGCTGTTCAGGCTCTTCGCGGACAGCGTGCGGTGCAGCAGCCGCTGTGCGGCCTCCGACGAGATGCCGAGCTTGGACCGGAACGCGCGCGCGAACGGCGCGCAGCTGGGGTTCACGACCGCATCCGGCCAGCGCTTGCGGATGCCCCGGGTGTCGATTCCCCGCGTGACGAACGGTTCGAGGTCGGTCAGCTCCACGTCCACGTCGAGGATCAGGTGCAGGTGCGAGATCTCGTTGTTGGCGTTGGCGCCCCGGCGCAGGTGCATGAGCTTGACCAGAGTCACCGGGGCCGTGCCGTCGGCGGCGTTGTACGTCAGTGCGACCGCGCTCCACGTGGCGCCGGTGCGCAGATACGAGGCGGTGAGCGCATCGGTGTCGGCGTCGGCCTCGCGCCGCCACGCCCCGCGGATGTAGCTGACGAAGTTGCGGCCCGACCCGGCCGCCGACTCCTGCGCGGCCGCATTGAACCGCACGCTGCCACCCGGCATGAGCACCGTCGAGATCGCGTCGATGAGCGTCGACTTGCCCGAGCCGGACGCGCCGGTGATGAGAAAACCCTTGCGGGCCACGGGAATGTCGTGATGCCCGTGCAAAGTGCCCCAGTTGACCACCTGCACCCGCGCGAGCCGGAACTGGCCGGGGTGGATCGGCGCGGCGCTCACGGCGTGTCCTCCTCGAGGATGCGCCGGAACTCGGCCTCGACGGCGGCGACTTGATCGGCGTCGAACAGTTGCCGCAACACCGGAGAGACCTCCATCCGGCCCTCCGTGGACGTCGACGCCAGCAGCGTGTACTTCTTCAGCTTCTCCCACGACGCGTTGACCCGTTTACGGAAGCCGGCCGGATCGGTGCTCGTCGCCGCGCGGTACATCTCCAGCTGCCCGGCCACCTCGTCGAAGTCGACGATCACCCGCTCGCCCGGCTGGGCGCGCAGCAGCCGGTGTCGCAACGCCAGCAGCATCACGGTGTCCATGAACGTGAGGCGCTCGGTGCGCAGCACCGTCGGGGCCTTGTGGTCGCCCGTGTCGGCGGGGCGGGTGAACGCGAGCTGATCGTCCTCATCGACGACGAGATCGAGAAACACGTCCGCGAGCCGGGACCGCAGCACCCGCTCGTCGCGGATCACCGTCCGCCACACCTCCGGGTGCTTGTCGGCGGTGACGAGCGGTCCCTTGAGCAACTGCACCAGCGCGCGGCGGGTGTCGAGGTCGAGTTCGCCGGTGTCGCCCGGATACAGCCCCGTGCGGGTGGTCGATTCGGTCATGACGCGTCCTCGGTGATGCGGGCGGTGAACTCGGTATCGGTCGGATCGAACAGGTGCCGCCGCACCGTCGCGACGCGGGTCGCGCCCGACGGGGACGTCCACGCGATCTCCTCGGTGCCGTCGACGCGGTGACCGTGCTCCGCGGCGAGCACCAGCAGACCCACCGCGCTGGCCAGGCCCTGCGTGGCGGGATGATCGCGCAACACGTCGCCGATCGTGGCCCTGCCGCGGGAACGCAGCGTGGCGGCGACGTTGCCGGCCAGCTCGTCCATGTCGATCTCCGATTCGCGGACGATGCGGCGCAGCTCCGCGAGATCCACCTCGCCGACCGGCTGCGTCACCACCGGCTCGGCCACCAGGTCGTCGGCCGGGTTGTGCAGCCGCAGCGCCGCCACCGAATCGATGCCCATGCCGACCCGCACCAGCTCGAGGTCCAGCAAGTCGTATGGTTTGCGGCGCTGCGCCACCTGCAGGGCCTGCTGCTGGGCCGAGCGCAGGAGCCGCTGCAGACGCCGGTGCTCCTCGTAGTGGCGGGACTGCACGAAATGCCGCAGCGAACGCGACAGCGACGTCATCGTCGCGTGCACCTCGCCGCCGGCGTCCTCCATCTCGGTGAGCAGGGTGCGGAACCGGTTGCGTTGCTCGGTGGTGAGCTGCTGCGCGAACGGGCGTTGCAGCACCGCCTCGATCCAGTCGTCGAGCTGCGACGACCGCTCCGGGTCGATGATCATGTCGTAGAACCCGGCGAAGCTGCGGCCGGCGTCGGAGCTGCCGATCAGATCGACCCCGCGGAACACCTCGCCGAGGGTGTCGCCACGATCGCCCTCGTCGTCGAGGATCCGGGCCCGCAGCTCCCGGTTGAGCGCTTCCAGCTCGGCGCGCACCCGCGCGAAGTCGCCCGGGATCTCCCCTGCCAGCGCCAGGATCTCCGCGGACCGTTCCACCGCGCGGTTCCCGTCGAGTACGGGGAAGTCCCCGGATTCGACGGCGGCGATCTGACGGTCCAACTCGTCGCGCTCGGCCCGCAACGCCGCCAGGCGGCTCTCACTGCGGGGGTCCGAGTCCCGCGCCAGGGCCTGGAGCTGGCTCGACAGGGTGGTCAGCCGCGACTCGGTGACCGAGCTGGTGGCGGTCGTCAGGCCCGCGACGAACGTGAGCGCGGCGAACGTCGCCTCGGTCGGCTCGAGGGTCTCCTCCCGGGCGTCGGGGCTCGCGCGGCGCAGCAGGAAACCTGCGCGCACCCAGTCCGCACAATAGGCCTGACCGGTGCGCGGCAGCTCGAAGCCCTCGTCGCGCAGTTCCTGCAGGTCCGCGTCGAGGCGGGCGAACAGCTCCGGGGCCGGCAGCCGTCGCGTGCCGCGGTCGAAGTGCCGGCCCAGCAGCGCCAGCACCGCGGCCGCATTGTCCGACCGCAGCAGAGCCCACGCCGGGTGCTCCTGGCGCAGGCGCGCCAGGCGGTGCAGGTCGGCGGTGGACACGACGCTCCCTCCGGTGTCGGGTTCGACCATGCTGACATATGGGGGCGACAGCGTCGCGGGCGTGGTCCCGTCCAATCTGTGCGGGTTCGAGTACGGCTTCCAGGCTCGAATCCACAGGATGGTGGGGGAGTCAGCGATTGTGGGCTTCGAAGTCGTCGAGGACGGCGACGATGCGTTCGACGGTGTCTTCCAGTCCGGTGCACCATTGCGATTTGGGCACTGGACTGCCGCTATCGCTCCAATGGATACGAGCAACGATGAGTATTCCGTAGGACGTTTCGATGCTCATTTCGCATCGTTCGGGCAGTGACTGGTTGGTTTTCAGCAGTGCCCGTCGACCTGCAATCTCGGTACGGCGAACGTCGTCGCCGTTGTCACTGGACTTCTGCTGTTCTTCCTCGAAGTTGAAATTGGCGGAGAGCACCGAGAGGTCGTAGCGGACTAGTACACCTGGGATGTGGACGGTGCCCTTGTAGGCGCAGCCAAGCATCGTGAAATGGGTGGCCGCGAAGTCGGCCTCGTCTTCCGTTGCCGGGTCGTAGCCAGCGGCGATGATCACGTCATTGGGAATGTCGAGGCAAGGATCGAAGGCCACCACAGGGCGGTTGGACTCGTCGGCCAGACGCGGCACGCGAGTCGCGGCGGTTGGCGATTCGACGGCTGAACTCACTGTCGTCGAACTATGGGTTGGGCTGGCGCAGCCGGCGAGTGCAGCTAGGACTACGAGCGTACCGGTGACGGTAGTAGCGGTACGGCGCGCTGTCACAACTCGTCCTGGGGAAGTACGTTCAAGCGTTGTACCCATTCGGATTCCGCGGCGAGGAAACCCTCACCGCCCATGGCGAACGTGTCGCGCATACCTCTGAGCACCGCTTCGAACTGTTTGAGTCGTTCGTAGAGCGACTCGGGCGTGCCCCGAGCTTTGCGTACGAAACCCGCGCGAAGGTCCTCGGCCGATTTGAAGCCCCCGAAACTCGGTACCGTGGTGAGATCGCCGGCCTGTCGGCCCGCCTCTCGAAGCGTCTCGAGCATGGTGTCGCAGATGGCGACGATCTCGTCGATCCTCTGCGGATCCAATCGAAGTCCCTCGGCCATGAATCCCCCCGGTATCAATTGGCCCCGGCACTGTACCGCACGAGTTGTGCGGTCGAATCCGCACAGCACGCCCTACCCGAACAGTGCGCGCAGCTGTTCGTTGGCGTCGTCGCGGTCGAACCACTCCGGGTCGACGCGCTCACTCGGCCGCAGTCCGAGCCACTGTCGGATCTCGTCGTGACGCTCGTGGGTCGGGTCGTCGGCCGCGGCGAGCATGTCCGTCCAGCCCCACGTCCCGCCGGAGTCCTCGGCCGGTGCCAGGCCCTGCCCGTCGACACAGGCAGCGCGCGGTGCCTCGGCGTCGAAGTCGGCGACGGACTCGACGACGATGTCGTGCGTCCACCCGTCGCCATAGTCGTACAGGTACGTCAGCGATGCCCCGACGTCGGGCAGTACCGTCCCGATGGTCACCATTCCCTCGTCGACGACCTCGTCCTGACCGTTCGCGAGCTCGTCGTCGAGCTGATCGTCGGGCACGTATACGCAACCACCGGTGAACGGCTCGCCCTCGGTGAACTGGTGCAGGTGGTAGTCCTCCCAGGCGAAGCAGCTCTGGATGACGAAGTGCAGATGCAGCAGGCTCAGGGAATTGTCGACCACCACTCGTCGCCACACCGCAGGCTCGCTGTCGCGCAACGTGATTCGCAGGGTGCACCGCTCGGGCGGGTGGATGGCGACGGGTGTCGCGTCGCCGAGGAGGATGCGCACGGCGGCCCGCACGGCAGGACGGAGAGGCGTCGGCACGCGGTAGCCGTCCGCGTCGTCAAGGATGCCGTCGGCGACGAGGTCGTCGAGGCGGTCGACGAGCATGCTGCCGAGAAGACTCGGTCCGACCGGCATGCCGGGGAACAACACGGACAGTGCGTGCAGGCGCTCGTCGGGGCCGGACGGCAGGGGGTGCTCACCGAGACCGGCGGACAGGACGGCAGCCGTCGCCTCGTCGAGGATGGAATGGAATGCCACGAGCCGCCCCTCGCCGCGCCTGCCGAGGGCCACGATGAGGGAATGTGACACCGCGTCCCGGCACAGGGTGAGGTACTCGCCGGGATTCCGGTCCGGATCCCGCCACGCCGGCGCGGCAGGACCGGGTTTGACAACGGTCTTTCCGATCGAGACCAGGTCCAGCATGGCTGCAACGACCCAGGTCTGTGCCAGCACGGAAAGATCCCACATCGACTGGACCTTGCGTGGTGCCAGATCCTCGCGCTTGCCGCCGACAGCGTCGAAGGCCTCCATGACCAGGGCACGCTTCAGCGCGCCGGTCGCGGTCACAGGCCGGCGTTCACCGATCCAGCCGAGCAGGGCGTCCAGCCGTGCGACGACCGGCACGACCGTCAAGGCGGCGCGTTCGACCTCGGGCTCGACCGGTGGTTCGTCGACCTCGGTGGGTGAAAGGGACGCGAGCCTCGATTCGATGTACGACGTGAGCGTGGACAGGGCGTACCCGAGGTCCTCGTCCTGGCCGGTCCACCGATTTGTCGCCGAGAGGAACTGCAGGAACACGGCGGCGTCCCCGGCGATGTGTGCCCGCGTCTCGTCGTCGTCCTCGACCAGTTCACTCGTCAGCACCCGCTCTAGAATGTGGTCCACGTCGCGGCTCCGCCATGCCGTGGTCGCAAACCCGGAATCCGCACGCGAGAGGGCGTCGATCGCGTGCCCGACGCTGGCAACGAACTCCTCCGCCTGATTCGCCGAGCACCCAGCGTTCTCCATCAGCCATGCGGCGAACTCCGGTGCCAGTGCGCGGTACTGCTCGATCGGTGTGTCCGCCCGGCGCCGGCGCGCGGCCAACGACACGACATTGTCGGGAAGTGGCTTACGAGGTGATGATCCGCGACTCGACCCGGAGCGCTTACGGGACATGGACGTCCGACCTCGATTCGGTGGGCATGGCACAGTTCTCGCCGATGCTATCGGTTCGCCACCGACGGTGCTCACGCAGCGACCGGGCGGTCGTGCGCGTCGAAGCGACGGCACGGACAGCGCACGGCGCGGCCCCGATCGTCGTCGGGCAGCCAGCCGTACTCGTCGCACCGGCCGCATCGGGGCGGCAGGGGAGAGCGGGGCAGGGGCAGCGCTTGCCACAGCGGGATCCATGCGTGGGCGAAGCGCGTCGGGTTGTTCGGTCGATGCGTCGATCGTGCCGCCGTGACCAGAGGTGGGATTCCGTGGGAGTCGATCAGTGCGACGATCTGGGAGCGCGCGGCGGCGGGCAGATAGTCGAACGTCGCCGTCAGGCCCGCGGCGCGGCATGCGGTCGCCAGCTCGCCGATCTGCTTCTTCTCCGGAATGCTGATCACCCCTTGTGGCCGCGCGGACGGTGCCGCCGGTTCGGCGGCCGGTGAGGGGTTGGTTTCAGTCTCTTGGTCCTCAGTACTTTGTTCAGCGCCGGGTTCTCCGGTGTCCGGTTCGCCGGGGTTCGGATTTCCAGGCCCCGGCTCGGGCCGGACCGGTACTTCGTAGACGGTCTGGACGGTGATCCACTGGCCGTGCTCGTTCTGGCGACGCTCGGTGACGAGGTGGCCGTGCGCAGCCAGTTCCCGCATCGCGGACCGGATGGCGTCACGGCCCTCGGACGGTGATTCCGCGGCGATCGCGTCGGAGCGAATGCGCCAGTCGGCCGGCTTCGACAGCAGCCAGATCAAGACCGCGCGGGCGCGGAAGGAGAGGTCCTTGTTGCCGATCGTCTCGTTGCGGACGACGGTGTAGTTGCTCGTCGGGCGCGGCGCGCGGCGCACGCCTCCGACGAGGGTATTGTTACCCACGTTCGACTCCTATTCAGTCGGACATCCGGCCCGTCGGGAGCGGCAACTCCTGGCGGGCCTTCTTCAATTGTGACCCTCGCGAGCGCGGGGCGATGACACATCGTGGCACCGTGCTGCCGACGCGTCAATCGATTCGTCTCGCTGGTGTGGAATACGTTGTGGGCGAGCGGTGGTCGTAGTCTCGGCGTGTCGCGCTCACCGATACCCGGTTGCGTCCGCGGGGAGTCCTGGATCCTGAACCTCCACCATGTACCGCCAGCAGTCCGGCTGAGACCCGTCGACGTCGGTGAAGCCGTACTCGCGCGCCAGGCCACCCGACGAAAAGGAGCCGCCGTTGCGCAGGTGCACGTCCGGATCTGCGGCCAGTGCCGCGACCGCCCGCCCGACGAACCGCGGCGACTCGGAGATCGCGACGAAGTGCTCCTCGGTGGCCTCGCGCCAGTTCTCCTCCGTGACCCCGAAGTGCTCGAGCATCATCTCCGACCGCATCCACCCGGGCGTCAGCGCGACGGCCGTGCACCCGTGCGGTGCGAGCTCCTTCGCCTGGGAGAACGCGAGCCGGAGCATCGCGGACTTGACCAGGTCGTAGAACACCGAGAGCCGAAAGTTCTTCGCGTTGTATTCGGCAGTGCCGTCGGTCATCTCGACGACGAGCCCGCCCGGGTTCCGGATCAGCAGCGGCAGCGCGAAGTGGCTGGTGATCAGGTGCGTGTCGATCGAGAGGTGCACCATCCGCAGCCCGCCGGTGAGGTCGTGCTCCCACAGCGGGGTCTCCCACTCGATGAGCTTCTCGCCGCCCCAGATGTCGTTGACGAGGACGTCAAGGCGGCCGTGTTCGTCGTCGACGCGCTGCACGAGCCGCCGCACCTGATCGGGATCGAGGTGGTCGACGGCGACGGGGATGCCGACTCCGCCCGCAGCCGTCACCAGCTCGGCGGTCTCCTCGATGGTCTCCGGCCGGTCGTACTCCGAGCGACGCTCGCGGGTGCTGCGGCCGGTGCAGTACACCGTCGCGCCGGCCTCGCCGAGGGCGATTGCGGTCCCGCGGCCGGCGCCGCGGGTGGCGCCGGCGACTAAAGCGATCTTGCCTTCGAGTGGCTGTGCCATGGCTGGAACGGTACTGCCGCAGCAGTCGGAAGGCAGCCGCACTCGGCGTGGCGCCGCCGGCGGTGTCGGACATATCAGTCACTATGTTCCGGTGCGCCGGTGGGACCGGCCGGAGAACAGTCGGAGGTAGAGCAGGTGCAGGTGATCGACACGCAGTCGCACGCGTCGGGTTCGCGGACGCTGCCGAAGGGCCACCGCTGGGTGGTCGTCGACGTCGAGACCTCCGGCCTGCGCGCCTACGCGCATCGGGTGCTCAGCGTCGCCGCGCTGGTGTTGCGGGAGGACGGCAGCGTCGAGCAGGAGTACTCGACGCTCGTCGACCCGGGTTGCGACCCCGGCCCGGTTCACGTGCACCGGTTGACCCGCGAACGGCTCGCCGGAGCTCCCCGCTTCGAGCAGATCGCCGGCGAGCTCGCCGAGGTTCTGAACGGCGGGACGATCGTCGCCCATAACGCGGCCTTCGACTACGGATTCCTCGACGCCGAATTCCGGCGCACCGGGACTGAGATCCCGGTCAAACAGCGGCTGTGCACTCTCGCCCTGTCGAGGCGGCTCGAGCTCGACGTGCCCGATCACAAGCTCTCCACCCTGGCCGCGCACTGGCAGGTCCAGCAGTTGCTCGAGCACGACGCCTACGACGACGCCCGCGTCCTCAGCGAGGTCTTCGTGCGCAGCGCCTCGCTCGCCGAGAGCCTGCAACTTCCGCTGCCGGTGGTCGACTGCCTCAGCCGCAGGTCCGCCTACCCGGACTCCGTGCCGCGGGTGCCGTGCGAGTGGAAAAACCCGGGACGCCTGTCGCTGGACGTCGGTCTGGTGCAGGGAATGAAGGTGGTGATCACCGGCCACACCACGACGCCGCGGGTCCCGCTCGCCGGCCGCATGGCTGACGCCGGCCTCGACGTGATGAACTCCGTCAGCCGCCAGACGAGCGTGGTCGTGTGCAACGACGCCGGCGTGCAGACGGGCAAGATCCGCAAGGCGATGGCCGAAGGCATTCCCGTCGTCACCGAGCGGCAGCTCGAGGACATGCTCACCCGGGTGTTGCCCGGCGAACCGAAGACGCGTCCGGTGGTAGAGGTGGCCGCGCCCGCTGCCGAGCCGGTGATCGAACCTCCACCTCAGCCGGAGACTGCTGAGTCCGTTGCTCCGAACCTTCCGGAGCGGATGCTCACTGGTCAGAAGCCGAAGCTGTGGCAGGGTCGGCGGGTGCTGCTCCTCGGCGGCACCCACCTCGACGCCGTGCTCATGCGTTCGCGTCTCATCCAGCTTGGCGCCCGCCCCTCGCTCAACCTCACCGCCGCGGTCACCGACGTGCTGATGCTCGAAGGCGGCGACAGCGACCGGCGGATGCCACGCATCACCGCGCGCGAACTCCCTGTCCTGACCAAGAGGGACGTCAGCGCCGCGGTGGAGAAGGGCGTCGTGCCACCGCACATGCGCATCGAGTCCCGCATCTCAGCGCCGGTGCTCGCACGAGGCGAGGTCATCGACCTGCCGGCCCGGAAGACATCCTGGACGGTCAACGTCGCCTGGCGCGCCGAGACGGATGACTTCGACGTCGACGTCGTCGCCTTCCTGCTCGGTGAAGATGAAAAGGTCGACAGCGACGACGACTTCGTCTTCTACAACAACCCCTCCGCCGAGGACGGCGCGATCGAGCTGTCGGTCGACGGAAGCAGCGAGCAGAGTGTACGGCTCGATCTCGCCGCGCTGCCCGACGAATGCGCGCGCATCGCGATCGCCGCAGCCATCGACGGCAAACGCACCTTCGGCGAACTGGGTGCGGTGTCGGTAAGTGTGGACGGTGAGGACGGCACGGCGGTGACGTTCGTGCTCGATGCCGGGACCACCGAGCGGACCATGGTGCTCAGCGAGATCTATCGGCGGGCGGGGAAGTGGCGGCTGCGCGCGGTGGGGCAGGGGTACGACGACGGCTTGAGTGGTCTGGTTGCGAGGTACGGCGTGGACGCCGAGTAGGTCGTCCGGACTTAGTCGACGCGGCCCGCCCCTGGAATACACCGGACCCGAGTGCGCACCGCGAATTCCGGCCTCCCGGGCATGGTGGCGCACACTGCGGGCCGCAGTGAATTCCTGTGCGGTCACTTGCTGCCCGCACTTCAGCGCAAGCCCATCCGTACGCCTTCCCAGGGGAATCGGTGACCTCGGATGTACTCGACCTCGCGTCTGGCGGGATGTTCGCCACCGTTGTTCTGCAGCAATGCGATTGCATATATCGGGGCACGGCTGTCGCCGGAGCCGAGGCGGACTTCGACGGACGTGTCGGAGATGCGGTAGAGCGGTCGTTGAACATCTACCTCATGAAGCTGAAGGATCGCTGTCGTCGATACGTGATCTTGGTGAGGGCTGAACGCTCACGGGGAGCGGGTCGGGCCCGCCGGTTATAGCCATTCGGCGACGCCGCCGTGTCCGGAACATGTGCCGCGTCGGTGTTGGCTGAAGGAGTAGGTGCCGTCATTGCAGCGTGCGGTGGCCCCGCTGGGAGGGCTCGGTGCTTCTACCGGACCGGGGATGCATTCGCCGTCGACGTTGATGTAGCTGTTCGGTCCGCAGCTGCCGTCATAGCCACCGTCGGGTGCGGGTGCCGGGAGCGGTACTGGCTCGGCTGGTATTGGTGCCGGAT
>NZ_JAALEH010000063.1:0-33353 GCF_011058195.1 Rhodococcus sp. 14C212
TCTCCTTCGAGGTGCTGGTGCGTGGTCAGAGACCACCAGCATCGAAGGAGACCCGCCCTCATCGGCGGAGCCACACGGGTGAGCACTTACGGTGAGCAGGACTGAGCATTTTCAATGAGCGCCATCAACTGCTGCAGGACAGGTCCTACCGGGACATCGAGGCGATCGCGGGGTGCTCACACCGCACGATCGCCAAAGCAAAGAAGGTCTGTCACGACCACGGGTTGACTGCCGCGAGCCAGGTCGACTCGCTGAGCGCCGAGGAGATCGACGGGTTGTTCGCCGATGGGCGCAAGACGCCCTCAGGCGAGTTCGTCGCCTTCGATGTCGCCGCGACCGTGAAGAATCGGTCAGGCAAGAAGAAGCTACCGCTGCGAGTGCTGTGGGCGAACTACCTCGATGCCGACGGCGCGCCGGGGCAACGGCACTACAGCTACCAGCGGTTCTGCCAGATCATCGGCCAGTACGTCGAGGTCAACGAGCTGACAATGCGGATCACCCACGTGCCCGGGCACACGATGCAGGTCGACTGGGCAGGCACCGCGATGGCGATCTTCGACCCCGTCACCGGCAGCCGAACTCGGGTGTCGGTGTTCGTGGCCTCCCTGCCGTACTCGGGGATGGTCTTCGCCTGCGGATGCCTGGATGAGAAGATGCCGAACTGGCTCGACGCGCACCTGCAGGCCTTCGAGTACTTCGGCGGCGCCGCCCAGGTGCTCATCCCCGATAACGCCTCCACGGCGTCGAATCAGATCGCCCGCGGTGACCGCGCCCGGGAGGTCAACCGCGAGTACCGGGATTTTCTGGAGTATCACCGCACCGCCGCCGTGCCGACAAGGCCGGTGCGCCCGAAGGACAAGGGGCATGTCGAGTCCGGGGTGAAGGTCGTGACGAACTGGGTGATCGGCCGACTGGCCGACCGGCGGTTCGCCAGCCTGGACGACCTGAACGAGGCGATCGCCATCGAGGTCGAGGCGATCAATGATCGGATCCCGTTCCGGGGCCAGAAGACCAGCCGCAGGGAGTTGTTCACCGAGCACGAGAAGTCGGAACTGATCGTTCTTCCCAGGGCGCGGTGGCAGCCGGTGACGTGGAGGAAGTCGAAGGTCAACCGGGATTATCACGTGGAGATTGCCACAGTGAAGTATTCGGTGCCCCACACCTTCGCCGGCCAGCACGTCGATGTGAAGATCACCGGCCAGACGCTGACGATCATGTGCGACGGTGAGGTCATCGCCTCTCACACTGTCTCCGGGCGGCGGCACTCATTCGTGACCGATCCGGACCATGTGCCCGCCCAGCACCTGCTGTCCGCGGACCTGTGGTCGCGGGCGTACTTCGTGCGCCAGGCCCATAAGATCGGCCCGAACACCGTCGCCGCGATCAGCCAGGTGCTCGATCGCCAGCGCATCGAAGCTCAGGGTTACCGGTCGTGCCAGAACATCCTCGCCCTGGCACGTGGCGACAACAAGCAGCTACTCGAGCGCGCCTGCGGGCAGCTGGTCTCCGAGACGGGCCGCCGGGCGATCAGCTACACCGCCGTCAAGCAACACCTGGCGGCCTTGCGAACCCAGGCCGCTGCCCGGCCCACTACGACCACGCCACCGCCGTTGGCCACGACGCCGCTGGAGCCGCCGCCAGGGCGGCGAGACACCACCGGGGCGCATCTGGCCGGGCCCGAGCAGTTCAGCCTCGCCGCCCTGACCGGGCGCCCGAGCGCCGGCACCGCGGGTCAGGAGGAGCTGCAGTGATCGATCGCCACCTCACCGACGCGGACATGCCGCTGTTCACCCAGCTGCGGATGACCGCGTTCGGCCAGACCGTCATCGATCTGGCCAACGATCCAGCCTGCGACGAGTGGACCTTCTCCCAGAAGATCTTCCACGCCCTGGACAAAGAGATCACGGCCAGACAGGAACGCCGGACCCAGAAACTACTCAAGGCCTCCAGATCGCCAAACCCCGATGCCTGCGTAGAAGAGATCCGCTACCTGCGTGACCGCAACGTCAACCGCGAGCTAATCGCACGACTTTCCAGCTGTCAATGGATCGACGCCACCCGCAATCTCGTCATCCTCGGCCAGTCCAGCGTGGGCAAGACCTACCTCGCCCAGGCGCTGCTCAATGCCGCGTGTCGAAAGTACTACACCGCGAGATTCTTTCGTCTCGACGACTTGGCCAACCGCCTTGCAGTGCTGGAACCGACCTCGCAGCGGCGCCTGGACTTCCTCACCGACCTGCACAACTGCGACCTGCTGGTCATCGACGACTTCCTGACCACGCCGGTGGCCCCGCACACCGCGGCGGAGTTGCTCAACATCCTGGCCGCACGCGAAGGCCGCGGATCGACTCTGGTGACCTCCCAGTTCGATCCGCCTGACTGGTACAAGTCGCTCCAGGACGCGGTCATCGCCGAATCGATCCTCAACCGGATCGTCGCCGGTGCCGAGATCATCGCACTCGACGGACCCAACATGAGACGACACCTCGCTACGGCGACGCCGTAGCGGCTCAGCGGTCGGACGGGCAGACACCGCTATCCGAATCCCGTCCGACCGCTACCCATTCATCAGAACCGCGCTACTCGAAAGGCGTCCCAAACAACCAGACCGTCCTGATCCGACTGGTCGGAGCAGGTTTCCCCGAGCAGCGTGACGGATGGATCGAAGGCCGTCGCTATCTCGGTCTCGACGTGCTCGCTCGCTCCCGCACCGACACGCCCACCGAAACGTCCCCTGAGGGCACCGTCACCTAGGACGCCAGCCTTGACCGTCTGCCCACCGACGAGGCGTCACGCGACGACGTCGTACACCACCTCACGGGACTTGGCCGCAACCAGCGTTGCAGGCTCCTGTGGTCCGCATGTCCTGCCGCCTGGCCGCAGCATCACGGACCGGCCGTCGCAGCATCTGTATCGACCATTCGTTATGTGAGCTACGACGGCAGTGTCCCCCAAAGTGGACTGGGTCACAGTAGGCGCCGGCTCGTATGGTCCGACCAGCGCGCATATCGGCGCACCCGAACCCACTGCGCCCCTGAGGGCGGAAATGGAGCAGTGATGAGCGAAGACCTGAACGAAGTAGGGACCGGCATCAATCTCTTCACGGTAGGGGAAGTGCGGGGCGTCGCCCGGTGGTTCAACGACACCTCCGACGTGCTGTCGATCGACGACGATGCTCTCGAGGAGACCATTGCGTTCGTCAACAAGGGCGGGATGACCTTCCTCTCACCGATCCTGCCGGACCTGCGTGCCATCGTCTGCACCGCCGGCAGTCGTGAATCCCACCTGGCGATTCTGTGCCGAGAGTCGGATGTACCGTGCGTACTCGCCGCCGATATCGTCGGCACCGTCTCCGACGGCGACACAGTCGTGCTGGATCTCGCCGATCCCGAGACAGCACGCGTCGCCGTGATGGCCGAGGCGGTGTCGGCATGACCTTGCAATTGGCAGCCCCAGCGAACCTCGAGCTGCTCTACACCGATCCCACCTACGAACCGACGCTCGACGAGTGGAACTGGCTGGTGCACGTCGCCGGCGCCGCCTACAAGTCCGAACTGGCAGCTCGCACGGTGTTCGAATCCGAGCTGTTCGGAATGAACACCTACATCATCATGTCGATGATGGAGGACTATCTGCGGGTGCCGGACCGAATCCGGACAATTCGGCAGCACGCCACACCCACCGAGCTGGTCCGTAAGGCCCTGCCCATCGGCAACAAGCGCAGCTTCATCAATCTGGCGGCCACCCCACTGCACTACCTCACCGGTCGGGAACTGTTCGTCGACCTGGGCAAGAATTCACTCTCCGACGGCCTCGACGACCAGCTGGACGTTCTACGGTTCTGGCGCGAGGCGACCATCGCGATGCGGACCGACAACGTTCTTTTCAACATGGATGCCGAGCCCCCGAACAGCTCTCATGTGATCGATGACGCCTTGCTGGCCGAAATTCGCGCCAATCTCGTCCCTACGGACGACGCGACCAAGGTCCGAATCCGGAAGTTCGGAGCACGACTGACTGCGTACGCCTTCCTGGAAAACTGTGACGCGCGAACTGCGGTGTGTGACACCGGGCCGTACATGCTCGAGGACGGGACCTTCCTCGCCCTGCGTGAGACGTGCGCGGACGGTGACGGAGACTTCCCATGGGTCGACGGAATCCGGGAAACTCTGCCCTACCACCACTTCGTCATCGCGTACCGTCTTCCCGGTTCGGTGCGGATGGACAACAACGTCTGGGGTACCGCCTGGTTCACTCCCAGCGATTACCAAGCCGACATCCTCGAAACCCGCGTGTTCTGCACCGACGACGGTACCTTGCGGCCCCTCGACATCGAAGAAATCGAGGAGGCCACCAAGGCGATTCGGAAGGCGCATCGCGCGCTGTACCAACGGCTGGCCGACACCGACCCCGAGCAGCGAAACCTCTACGCCACACAGATGTATGCATGGAAACTCAAGGCGTGGGCCAGGCTCGCCGGCTGCTACGACGAAATCGATTGGAGCATCACCCCGCGCATCGCTCGATCGTTCGACAAATTCAGCGACCCGGATCTCGCTCTGAAGCTGATCGGCGGGGTATTCGTGCCAGAAGACCGTGACGGCTGCTTCCGTCCGTTGGGAGGTTGATCATGACTGTCATCGGCAAGGGAACACCGTCTTACAACTTCGAACCGGCGACGGGAACCATCCGGCGTTTCCGTTCACCGGCCGACGTGATCGAGTCCATCGACAGTGACCTCGAGTCGACGATCGCACTAGTGGCGTCGGGTGGCACGACGTTCCTGTCGCCCATCCTGGGGCGTCTCGGGGGGATCGTGTGCCTCGACGGAACGCTCCGTTCGCACCTGGCCATCGTCTCCCGGGAGTTCGAGGTGCCATGCCTCGTCGGCACCGAGTTGCCGGTCGATGTCGAGGACGGTACGAGAATCGTCCTGCGCATTGAAGACGGAATCGGTGTGGTCTGCCAGGATGACGAACCCTCCCTAGAATCGAGGACTTCGGGTGTGAGCGCTGCCTGGTGGGACTACATCCGCCGCGAAGGCGACGAGATCGCGGTCAAGGACTTCGACCTCGACATCACCGCGCCGGCACTCGACCGTCTCATCGCCGAGGAATTGACCGATGAGCGGCTCGACGATCTGGTGCAGCACATGGGAAGGGCCTTCAAGCCCGAGATGACGCGACGCTCCGGGTTCACCTCGGAGCTGTTCCCGATGCTTCCCTACATGTCGCTCTCGGTCATCGAGGACTTCCACAGCTACGCCGAGCGCGTGGCGGTCATCGATGCTGCTGTGCCCGCCGAAGAACTGGGGCGACGTCTCCGCGAGGGGCCGAACCGAGTAAGTCCGCTGTGGATCTGGATGATCGGGTATCACTATCTGTGTGGCCGCGAATGCTTGATCGAGATGGGGAAGCTCGCGCCCGGCGAGCTGCGGGAGGAGATCCGTACGGTAGTCGATTTCTGGCGCAGGCTCGCGCTGGCACACCGCGGCGACGGAACGCTCGACTACAAGGACGCCGGTTTCACGAATCGCTACCTGCCGCCGCATGTGGTGGACGAGCTGCGCCGCTCGGAAACGGTTCTGGACCCGGCGACGTCGAAGGCCCTGAAACGCCTCAATGCGACGGTCTCCGGGTATTCGTTCCTGTACTTCACCGACTCGCGGGTCGGCACCTGCGATTCGGGCCCCTACCCGGATTCCGGCACGCAGCAGACGATCGTGCGGGACTATTTGTCCCTCGGTCCCAGTTCCTGGGCGTATCCCTGGGCGGAGGACCTCGATCCGCCCTACGCCGGGCTGACGTTGTCGTTGACCTTCGACCGGTCGGCCTTCACCGCATTCGAGATCAACGACTGGGGAACGACGTTCACCGAACCGGACCAGTTGCTCGGCGCGGTGCGGCAGGCCGCGGTGTTCGGATATCGGACGGACGGTACCCGTGAGCTGCTCCCGCCCGACGCGTGGGCCGAGGTCACGGCCGACATCAGCCGTTGCCACATGAAGCTCTATCAGCGCTTCGCCGCCATGGATCGGCGCGAGAGGATCTTCGCAGCGACGACGATGTACACCTCGGGTCTGCGCCCCTTCGCCGACCTCGCCGGTGTGACCGATCGTATCGACTGGTCCATGTCCCCGGACACGCTCGCGTTGTATCCGGATCCCTTCGATGACGACGAGCAGGCCGCCGCGATCTTCGGTACCGCGCTCGTGGCCAACGATATGCCCGGTTCGTTCTCGCCCCTTCTGTAGAGCAATGAAAGGAGGCGCCGAGATGCGCCCCTCGATGCAAAAGCTGGTTCCGGCCGACGAGTTGCTGTGCCATCAGACGCCGGAAACATTCGCGACGATCAGCCAGGCGGACACGTCCTGGACCGAGAAGCTGTGGGCGTCGCTGTTCGCTCGGGATGGGTCCCTCCAGGTGGACATCGGTCTGGGCAAGTACCACAACCGGAACGTCATCGACATGTTTGCCGGAGTCTCGCGGGGAAAGGAGCAACTCACGGTTCGCGCCAGCCGGCAGCTCGACGCGGACGCGGAGCGAGTCGGTGTCGGTCCGCTGGACTACGAGGTTCTCGAGCCGCTGCGGAAGGTTCGTTGGGTACTGCAGGAGAACGAAGTCGTTCCCCTGCGCTTCGACCTCACCGTCACGGGTGTGCTGCCCCCCTTCCTGGAGCAGAAGGACGTCCAGCGCGAGTTGCAGGGCTTTCGTGTGCAGTCGGATCTGCTGCGGTATCACCAGGCATCGACGGTCAGTGGCGAGATCTGGCTCGACGGTGAGCGGATCGAGGTACACGACGAGAAGTGGTTCGGCTTCCGGGATCATTCCTGGGGCGTGCGGATGGACGTCGGTGAGACCGCCCCGGACGTCTTCAAGCCGCAGCGGCTCGACGGGGACTTCATGCTCACATGGAGCCCGATGTGGCTGCGTCATCCGGACGGATCCAGCTACGAAATCCACCATTACCTGCAATGGGTCGACGGTGCGGTGACCTATTTCTCGGGCTTCGTCAACCGACCGGACGGCACTCAGGTTCCGCTTCACGGTCTCCAGGACGACCTCAAGTACGACCCGGTCAATCGCCGGCTCCTGGGAGGAAAGCTGACGTTCGACGCCGGCTGGGGCGAGACCCGCACCGTCGAGATAGAGCCGGTCAGCGACACCGGGTTCCATCTGGGGACCGGCCTGTACTTCGGTTTCAAGGGGCAGCGGCACGGCGGATGGCGCGGCCCGCTGCATGTGGACGGTGAGCGCTACACCGATGTGTCGGAGGCGGGCACCGCACGTGAGGTACACCAGCTGCGCGACTGCGTGATTCGCTGCCGCGAGGGCGATGCTGTCGGATACGGGATCTTCGAGTCGATGGTGATCGGCGCGCATCCCCGCTACGGGCTGACGAAGGAGACATCCTTCCTCTGAGCACCGGCAGAACGCGAGGGGCCGCGGACACGATGTCCGCGGCCCCTTCCGTCAGGTCCGTTGTGATCGCGCGAGAAGAGCCAGCTCCATCCGGGATTGGCAGCCGGTGGCCGTGAGGATACGCGTGATGTACTTCTTCACGCTGTCCTCGGCGAGTGAGAGGGTCTCGGCGATCTGCGCATTGGACAATCCGTCGGCGACGAGATGCACGACCTGTTGCTGTCGTTCGGGGAGCCGGCCGAGGGTGGCCCGCGGCCGAGTTGCCGGCAACCCGCGGCAGATGGCGGACAATTGCCGGCTGAGCAGACGCAGTGTCGCCACCTCGTGCACGCCGATCTTGTGGGGCTGCGGGTCGAACATGCCCAGGAGCGCACTGTGCCCGCCGCTCAGCTCCACGCGCATCGCCACGGCGGTCTCCATCCGCCACGTCGAGCCCAGGAAATACCGAACGTACGCATCGGCCGAGGGCGGCAGCGGTCCGAAGGTCTGCAGCTCGGTCAGGGACGAGACACCGCTGGACACGAGCTGGCGCATCGCGGCCGGAGTACCGAAGATGTCGTAACGAGCCCAGCGTTCCTGGTACTCGGGCAACATCTTTGCGGTGACCCCTTCAGTGAGTGGGGACGCGTCCTCGAAGACGGTATGAAAGGTCGCTCCGGAGAAGAACGAAACGTGCTCGAGCGCGAAGTGCTCCTGTAACGCCTCGACGGCGCGGGTCTTGAAGTCGGGCAGACACGTGGCATCTGCGCAGCACTCGAGGACGTCGAACGCGCGCTCGTAGTCGCGCGGCTGCAGGACGGCGCGTAACGGGGACCGCGTCGGTTGGCGCCCGGATGCCACTTTCCGGGAGGCCGCCGAATTGTCCCCCAGAGTGGACTGGGTCACATTGCGGATCATAACTAGGTTTTGGTCACAGCGAAAGCAGCCGGGTTCGGACACCGCAGGTAGGACCGCACCCGGCACGCACGACGGCACGACTCCCACACACCCGAGCGAGGTCACAATGTCAGATTCCATAGGGGCGTCACCCAAATGGGGAGCGACCGAGATGCTGCCGTTGCCCGGCCGCTTCAACAGCATGGTCCGCTCCCTGGCGGCACAGCGATTCGCAACAACCGACGCGCAGTGGAAGGACGTCGTCTTCGAGCGTCAATTCGACCTTTTCTCGCGAGCAGACGCCGAGTCCGTGGAGCAAGAGGTTCTCGAATCCGGCTACCGGTTCGACTTCTCGGCGACAGTCTCGCTGGAGTCCGAGCCGGAAAAGTACAAGCGGCCCGAACGCGAAGCCCGCGCCTTCGCCGAGGAGCAGATGTCCGACGGTCGCAAGCAAGTCGGCGTCGGTGACAACGTGATCAGCAAGTCCCACACGGTCACCGGTCCGGTTGCGCTGATCTCGACCGTGGAACAGGTGATGGAATATCTGACCACCGGCATCCCGGCCGGCACCATCGCCGTGATCGACGACTCGGGCGGCACCCTGACCGCACCGATCATCGAGGGATTCGCGGGCGTCATCTGCCTCGGCGGCACCGTCCGCTCCCACCTGGGAATTCTCGCCCGTGAGTACGACGTCCCCACGCTGATGAACTGCAAGATCGACGAACTGAAAGACGGTGACGTGGTCGAGTTGGAGGTCACCGCGGCGCCGCCGGCGGCCGACGCCTACGAGACCGGGGACATCGGGAATGCCCGCATCTGGCTGATCGAGAACGAGGGCTGAGACATCATGACGACGCTGAACTACCGGTCCCTGCTGGAGACCAACAACTACCTGCGCACGCTCTCCGACACCACGTACTGGCTGTGCATCACCCGCACCGTCCAGGAATCGAAGTTGTTCCCGATGAACCCGTACATGCTGCTGAGCTACCTCAACAGCTTCTACCGGCTTCCCACCCTGCTGCGCGAGATCGACGCCGCCACCCCGGCCGAAGAACTCGGCGACCGCGCCCGCGAAGTCAGCCTCAAGGTCGACACCGTCAACGCCGCCTGGGGCATGCCCGCCTTTTACCTCATCGGCCGCGAGATGCTGATGAACTGGGGGCTGCTGCGGCCGACCGACGCGGTCGACGACGTCGTCGACGTACTTGACTTCTCCCGGCGGTTCAACCTGGCCTACCACCGCAACGACGGGCACATCACCAACAAGGAGTTCGGCGATCGCAGCCAGTTCCTTCCCGAGCGCACCCTGCAGGTGTTCGAGGCAGACCTGCACGGGGTGGTCCCCGGCGATCGCCTGCACACCGCCGCCACCAAGCTCGTCGCCCAGCTGTCCCAGTTCGCGTTCCTGGCGCACTGCGAGTGCCGCATCGGCCTGCACAACAGCGGACCGTACAACTTCGGCAGCAACCGACAGCTGATCGTGCGGGACTTCTTCGATCTCACCGAAGGCGACTACCCCTGGATGGACGGCATCGCCACCCAACTTCCGTTCAACAACCTGACCATTCCGATCGTCTTCAAAGACACCAACTTCCACCTCATGGACGACTGGGCGTCATTCGAAGCCGAGCCCAGCTACAACGCGACCAACATCGCCGCGGTCGGCATGTACACCTCGGACGCGTTGACCGACGGCTACGTACCGGTCGGCATGGACAATGCCGACACGCTCGCCGACACCATGGAGCACTACCGCGAGATCCTCAGCGAGGCGACCACCGACCTGTGGAAGCGCATCGCCACCTGGTCGCGGGAGCAGATGATCGACGCCGGCGCGTTGGTCTACTCGTCGGTCGGCAAGGACTTCGCGCATCTGGCCGGCACCTACCGTCAGGACGACTGGTTCCAGCTCGATGAGCGGGTGCAGCGCTTCAAGCCCCTGATGAACGACGAATACAGCCGGGACCACCTCGGGGAGATGGTAGGCCTGCTCGGATTGCCGCACCAGTCGGCCAACGAGTACACGATGGCACGCTACTCGGGCCTGAACCGCAACATGCTCACCGGCATCCCGTACTCGGTACTGACCGACGACGACTACGCCCCGACCGCCGGCAGCAGCTTCTCCGGCTCGTCCAGTCTGCCCGCCAAGACTGGCCTGTGGACCACCAGTGCCGGTCGGATCGACCTCGACGAGTACAACCGACGGGCACGCGGCTTCACCCCCGCCGCCCTCGACGACACCCACCGTTACCTCGACGACGAGTGGGTGAAGTGGAACCACGGCACCGCACAGGCGGACGCGCTCTACCACCTCACGCAGCGCAATTCCCGCAACCTCGCCGGTCGCGGCTCTGCCCTCCGCCGCGCCGACCTGCCCGCCTCCGGCGCCACCGAGAGGAACGACGATGCAGATCGGTGACCTGATCCGGCGCGCCGGCAAGCAGTTCGGGGGGGCACCGGCACTGATCGACGGTGACCGCGTGGTCGGTTTCGCGGAATTCGACGAGCTCACCGACCGGCTCGGCCACGCCCTGCTCACCAGTGGACTCACCGCCGGTGATCGCGTCGCGGTGCTCATGCCGAACGGTATCGACGGGGTCGTCGTCTACTACGCGCTCGCCAAGGCCGGCCTGGTCCGGGTCCCGCTGAACGTCCGCGAAACGGCCTCCGAGCACGCATACAAGATCGACGACTCGCAGGCCCGCGCCCTGATCCACACCGGCCACCCACCCGCCCAGGTCGAGGTGATGATCACCGCCGACGAGCTGCCCGGACTCATCGCCGGCGCTCCCGCCGGCCCGTGCGACGTGCGGCGAAACCAGGACGCGCCGTTTCGTCTGGCCTACACCGGTGGCACGACCGGCAAACCCAAAGCCGTGGTCCTGACCACCCGCAGCGAGTTGGCCGAGGTGGCCAACTTCCTCGTCGACCTGCTGCCCAACCTGCGCCCGGACTCGGTGATGCTCCACGCTGCGCCGATCACCCACGGCAGCGGCGCCTTCTTCCTGCCGCACCTGGTCAAAGGCGCTCCGAACGTGATCGTGTCGAAGTTCTCGCCCCGCGCCTTCTTGGAGGCCGCGCAGAAGTACCGCGCCACCTCGACATTCATGGTGCCCACCATGATCGCGATGCTCCTCGAGGACCCTGCGACCGCGACGGCCGATCTCGTCCTCGAACGGTTGTGCTACGGCGGTGCCCCCATCGCCACCAGCGTGCTCCGACGCGGTATCGACCTGCTCGGACCGGTGTTCGCGCAGCTGTACGGACAAGCCGAGGCACCGCTGGCGATCACGTGCCTGCAGCCCTGGGAGCACACCCCGGAGCGGCTCACCTCCGCGGGCAAGCCGTACACCTTCGTCGAGGTCCAGATCCGGGACGCCGCCGGCACGGTCCTCGGTCCCGGTGAGGTCGGCGAGGTGCTGACCCGAGGCCCCCACACCATGAGCCGGTACTGGCGCCGCCCCGAGGCCACCGCCGAGACCATCGAACCGGATGGTTGGCTGCACACCGGCGACATCGGACGCTGGGACGATGACGGCTACCTGCATCTGCTCGACCGCCGACACGACGTGATCATCTCGGGAGGCTTCAACGTCTACCCACGTGAAGTCGAAGACGCCCTCCTGACCCACCCCGCCGTGATCGAAGCCGCGGTCGTCGGCCTGCCCGACGACAAATGGGGCGAGCGGGTCGCCGCCGCCGTCGTTACCCGATCCGACACCCAACCCGACGAGATACTCGAATTCTGCGCGGACCGACTGGCCGGATTCAAACGCCCCCGCGCCATAGAGATCTGGCCCGAGATCCCCACCAGTCCCGTCGGCAAGTCCTTGCGCCGCGAAGTGCGCGACCGAATGGTCGCCACGCGGTCATGACCATGCCGGAAAGTACCGAAAGGACCATCATGCTCGACCCCTACGAGCTCACCGTCCATACCCTGACCCTGCGGCAGCTCGGCTCTGCCGAACACCTGAGCGACATCAACGGTCTTCCGCTTGCCGAGGTCGAAGCAGGGCTGGAGAAAGCGGTCGTCGAGAGCGCCGTCATGGCGGCGCGTGGCAACTACATGATCACGCCCGCCGGCCGGCGATTCCTCGACGGCGTGTATCCGCGCGCCTTCGCCGCCCTGCGAGCCGAGTCCGCCGTCACCGCGGCGATGGACGCGTTCGAGACCGGTGTGAACAGGCAAGTGCTGACCCTCACCACCGACTGGCAGACCATCGAGGTCGACGGCGAGCGGGTCCCCAACGAGCACGGCGACCTCGACTACGACAACAAGATCATCGAGAAGCTCGGCCGCGTGCACGAGAAGACCTACAGAGTCCTGCGGCCGCTGGCCGACGCCAACCCGCTGGTCGACCGATTCCTCGATCGGATCGGCGCCGCACTCACCCGCGCGGAAGGCGGCGAGACGGACTACATCAGCGGCGTACGGGTCGACTCGGTCCACACCGTGTGGTTCCAGATGCACGAGCACATCCTCCGCCTGACCGGACAGGAGCGCCCGGAATGAGCACCGCGACGAGTTTGCGCTGGCTGGTCGTCCCCGAGGAGGTCGCGGCCGAGCCGAGCCGGGACCTGGTCGGGGGCAAGGCATGGAGTCTGTGGCGCATGCGGTCCCTCGGTCTGCGGGTGCCGCCGGCCTTCGTCGTCACCACCGACGCGTGCAAAGCCTACTTCGCCGACGGTGGCCTGCCCGACGGGCTGGTCGAGGAACTGGCCACGGGGATCCGCTTCCTGGAAAAGAAACTGGGCCGCACCTTCGGCGGACGTGACCGTCCGTTGCTGGTGTCGGTGCGGTCCGGTGCCGCCGTCAGTATGCCGGGCATGATGGATACCATCCTCGACCTCGGGTGTAACGACGACGTCGAGGC
Organism: Rhodococcus sp. 14C212; assembly: GCF_011058195.1. Classification (NCBI taxonomy): domain Bacteria; kingdom Bacillati; phylum Actinomycetota; class Actinomycetes; order Mycobacteriales; family Nocardiaceae; genus Rhodococcus; species Rhodococcus sp. 14C212. Next base: position 13,181 of record NZ_JAALEH010000063.1, read on the forward strand.
AGCCCTGGCAACCGAAAGCGGCGATCCGCATTTCGCGGCCGAGGTGCACCGCCGATTCACCGGGTTCTACGGCCGACTCGTACTCGGCTGCACCGACGAACTCGACGAGCTGCCCGACACTGCCGCTGTGCGGGCCGCCATCGTCGACGACATCGATGCGAGCGTACCGGCGGATCCGTGGGAGCAGCTGCAGGCCGCCGTGGCGGCGGTGTTCGAGTCGAGTCGCTCGCGGCGCGCCCTCGCCTACCGCAAGCACTACGGGATCCCCGACGATCTCGGCACCGCGGTCACCGTCCAGGCGATGGTGTTCGGCAACCTCGACGACAACTCCGGCACCGGGGTGCTCTTCACCCGGAATCCGGTGGACGGGATCCGCGAGCCCTACGGCGAGTACCTGCCCGGGGGGCAGGGCGAGGACGTGGTGTCCGGCCGGGTGACCCCCGAGCCCCTGTCCTATCTCGCCGCTCGGTGGCCGGCGGTGCATGCCGAATTGCTCGACGCGGCCGAGCGCCTGGATCGCGAGGGCCGGGACGCGCAGGACATCGAGTTCACCGTCCAGAGCGGTGAGCTGTTCCTGCTGCAGTCCCGCCCCGCGAAGCGCACGGCCCGGGCCGCGGTGCGCATCGCGGTCGAACTCGTCGACGAGGGCGTCATCGAGCCTGCCGAGGCGCTGTCCCGGGTCACCGCCGATCAGATCCGCACCTTGCTGCGGCCGGTCATTGCCGCCGCTGCCGCCGACACTGCCGAAGTGCTCGCAACCGGTGTACCGGCCAGTCCAGGTGTCGCCACGGGACTGGTGGTAGACACCCCGGAAGCGGCCCAGGCCAGTCCGGGCTGCATCCTGGTTCGCCGGTCCACCAGCCCGGACGACGTGCACGGCATGATCGCGGCCGGCGCTGTGGTCACCGAGCAAGGGGGCGCGACGTCGCACGCGGCCGTGGTCGGCCGGGCACTCGACACACCGTGTGTCGTCGGATGCGGCGCGGGCACGGTGGAGCGCCTGGTGGGCCGCACCGTGACCGTCGACGCCACCCCCGGTCGGATCTACGCAGGCACGCTACCCACCTCGGCGGCAGACGAGAGCGAGGACGACGATCTGCGCCGCCTCACCGAGTGGGCAGAACAAGCCACGGCGCTGCGGGCGAGCCCGATCGCCACCCTCGAACCGGTCTTCGACGCGGACACGCTCGCGCCCGAAGACCTCGGCGACCAGCTTCCCGAAATCCCGCCCGGAACCAAAACCGTTCACGGCGCCATCTTTTGTGCTCCCGACGGAGTGCGTGCCGCCCTCGATGCCGGGGTGGCCGAAATCGTCACCTCGCACCGGCTCCCGGTGCTGCTCGCCGCCATCGCCCACCACAGGAGAACCTCATGAGCACACCGGAGCGCATCACCCACCGCGAAGTGCAAGAGATTCTGCGCACCTTCCACGACTCCGGTTGGGCCGCCATGACGTTGGAAATGGACGGCATGCGCATCACCGTCGGCAAGGACGGCCCCCCGTCGGCACCGACACACACCGTTGCCTCCACAGAATCCGCACCCACGGCACCGGCCACGGCCCCGGCAGCGCCGAGCACGCCCGTCACCGCCGAAGCTCCGGCCACCGCAGGCAGCGGCAGTACCGCACCCGTCACCGCGACCCCGGTGCCGGCAGCAGCGGACACCGCAGGCTGCGTCGAGGTGAAATCACCGACAGTGGGCGCGTTCTGGGTGGCACCGAGCCCGGGAGAACCCCCGTTCGTGCAGGTCGGGCAGACCATCGAGGCAGGCCAACAGCTCGCGATCGTCGAAGTGATGAAACTGATGAACCCCGTGGTGGCACCCCAGGGCGGTGAGATCGTGCAGATCTGCGCAAACAACGCCGACCTCGTCGAATTCGACCAGCCACTGTTCCTGATCAGGCCGACCGATGGCTAGCCCGTCCACCCTGGATTCCGACTCGCCGGCCGGTACCCCGCTGCGGCGGGTCCTGGTCGCCAACCGCGGTGAAATTGCGGTTCGCGTGATCCGAGCCTGTCACGCCCTGGGCATCGAGACGGTGGCGGTGACCTCGACCGTGGACCGAAACGGCCTCGCCGCCCGAATGGCCGATCGCGCGGTGTGCATCGGCCCCGCCCCCGCCGGAGAGAGCTACCTGTCCATTCCAGCGGTCCTGAGCGCGGCACTGGGCACCGGGTGCGATGCGGTGCACCCAGGATACGGATTCCTCTCCGAGAATCCCGAGTTCGCGGCCGCCTGTGTGGCCGAGGGTCTGGTCTTCGTCGGACCACGGCCCGAGGCGGTCGCCGAGGCCGGCGACAAGGCACGGGCACGGGAGCTGGCACGCTCGGCCGGAATCCCGGTGCTGTCCGGCTCCCCGATACTCGACTCGACCGAGGCGGCGGTCGCCGCCGCCGCCGAACTGGGATACCCGGTACTGGTCAAAGCTGCTGCCGGCGGCGGGGGCCGCGGCATGTCGGTGGTCGAGAACGAGACCGAACTCCGGGCTCGCTGGGCCCCGGCTGCGGCCGAGGCACAGTCGGCGTTCGGGGACGGCCGCACCTACATCGAACGGTTCATCCGCAACGCCCGGCACATCGAGGTGCAAGTCCTCGGGGACAAGCATGGCTCGGTCATCCACCTCGGCGAGCGGGACTGCACCCTGCAGCGCCGCCATCAGAAGGTGGTCGAGGAGTCCCCCGCGCCCAACCTTCCGGAGCAGATTCGGCAGGACCTGCGCCGAAGCGGCGTTGCCTTCGCCGAGGCGCTGGGCCTCGACAGCGCCGGCACCGTCGAATTCATCTATGACGCCGACACCCACGACTACGCCTTCCTCGAATTCAACGCCCGCATCCAGGTCGAGCACCCCGTCACCGAAATGGTCACCGGGGTGGACCTCGTCGCCGAACAGTTGCGCTCGGCAGCCGGCGAACCGCTGCGCTACACGCAGGACGACATCGACTTGACCGGACACGCCATCGAGGTCCGTATCACCACCGAGGACCCGGCACGAGGATTCATTCCCCATCCCGGCACAGTCGAGACCTGGGATCCTCCGCAGGGAGAATGGATCCGGGTCGACAGCCACTGCGAATCGGGCTACGTCGTCACCCCGTACTACGACTCCCTTCTGGCCAAGGTCGTGGCCTACGGCCCGAACCGCGGCACCGCCGCCGACCGCATGGTCGCGGCACTCGGTGAATTGGGTGTCACCGGCGTTCCTACCACGGCCGACTTCGCCCGGACGGCGCTGAACCATCCGGACTTCCGGGCCGGCACCGTTACCACCGACTGGATCGCCTCTCGGGGGCTCCCCGACTATCTGGAGAAGATCTCATGAGTTACCTCGACTGCGCTCCGCGCAACGCCGACGGCACCCGTCGCAGGATCGACATCATCGACCAGACACTGCGTGACGGTCCGCAGAGCTGGTGGGGCATGCGGCTGCGCAAGGACATGGGTCTTCCCATGGCCGCCGAGCTGGACCGCACCGGTTTTCACACCATCGACCTCGTCGGCAGTTCCATTTTCGAAGTGCTGGTGCGTCACTGCAAAGAGGATCCGTGGGAGCAGCTGATCTCGCTGTCGAAGGCCATGCCCGATACCACTGTCCGCGCCGGTACCCGGAGCAACGGCATCGTCACCTTCGGCCTGACTGCCGACAGCGTGATGGATCTGTGGGTGCAGCGGCTGTGTGCCCACGGCATCGGCAGCTTCTGGATCTACGACGGGCTGTTCAACATCGACAAGATCGGCCGACTGGTCAAGACTGTGCAGGCCGAAGGCGCCCAGGCGATCCCCTGCATCCTGTACGCCGACAGCCCGTACCACACCGACGAGTACTACGCCGAGCGCACCCGCGAGCTCGTCGCCCTCGGTGCGGACGGTATCGAACTCGAGGATGCGGCCGGGTTGCTCACTCCCGCCCGCACCCGCTCGCTGATCGCCGCTATCAAGGGCGCCGCCGGTGACCTGCCCGTGGAGATCCACTTCCACAGCAACAACGCCCTGGCTCCGATGAACTACCTCGAAGGCGTGCTCGCCGGCGCCGACCGCGTGCACACCGCGAGCCGCCCGCTCGCGGCCGGAGTATCCCTGCCCTCCACCGAGAACACGGTGGCGAACCTGCGCTACGCCGGGTTCGACGTCGATCTCGACGACTCCCGGTTCCCGGCCGTCGAGCAGCACCTGCTCCGCGTCGCCGAATACGAGGACCTGCCGGTCGGCCAACCGGCGGAGTTCTCCCTGTTCCAGTACCGTCACCAGCTGCCCGGTGGGATGGCCGGCACCTTCAAGGCCCAGCTGCGCGACCGGGGCATGGAGGACCGATTCGAAGAAGTTCTCGACGAAATGTCCCGAGTGCGCGAGGAACTTGGCTATCCGGTGATGGCTACCCCGTTCTCGCAGCTGGTGGGCACCCAGGCTGTGCTCAACGTCGTGACGGGATCGCGGTACTCGGTCGTGCCGGACGAGGTGATGATCTACGCGAACGGCTTCTATGGCAAACCTGTCGTCCCGATGGATGCCGATGTCCTCGACAAGATCATGAGCTCGCCGAAGGCAAAGAGCTACGAGAACTGGGAACCCCCACAGCCGACCCTCGGCGAGCTGCGCACGAAGTTCGGGGAGTCGATCAGTGACGACGAGCTGATTCTGCGTCTGTTGGTGCCCGAAAACGACATCGACATCATGCGCGCCACCCCGCAACGCCACCGGGACTTCGCACCGACGAGCAGGCAGGTGCGCTACATCCGGGACCTGGTCGAGACCTCGGTCGGGGCCTACCTGCACATCGAGGCCGGCGATTTCACCCTCACCCTGGAAGGGGGCCACTGATGAGCGAGCTCGGCGTGGGTCGACCCACCAAACGTCGGGCCGGCGCGGCCGTCGGCGGTCTCCCGGTCGCCGACTCCCGGCCGGTCCTCGACCGCGACGCAGTGCTCGGCTCCCGGTGCACCGTGTGCCGGTACCCGACCGCTCAGCGAGAGCTTCCCTGGTGCCCGGTGTGTTACGAGGCCACCGAACCGGCTCGTTTCGCCCGCACCGGCAAGGCCTGGTCCTCCACGGTGATCGCCATCCCGGTCGGCACCCGCCGACCACCCTTCGGACTGGCGTATCTCGATCTCGACGACGGGCCACGGGTGCTCGTCCACCTCGCCGAACCGGAGCTCCTGGAACTGGGTGCACGTCTCGAGATCACCGGAACCGACGACGGCGACCTCGTCGCGACCCGAAAGGGGCGGTGATGGAGCAGGCAATGCTGTGGGGTGTCGGGACCTCGGCCTACGGCCGGTTCCCGGAACACCGAGTCGAGTCACTCGCCTGGACAGCGGTGGCCGAGGCTGTCCGCGATGCCGGAATCCGCCCGGATGCGATCGACGCGATCATCGTCGGCTCGGTGTTCGGTCCACCGGGTGTGGCCACTCGGATCCAACGCGGCCTCGGTATTCCCTCGGTGCCGATGTGGACCGTCGAGAATGCCTGCGCCAGCGGCACCAGCGCCTACCACGAGGCGGTCGAAGCGGTGCGGCTCGGCCGATTCGGCTGCGTCCTGGTCCTCGGGATAGATCAGATGTCCACCCTGTTCTCCGGGGCAATCGTGCCCGAGGCCACCGACCCCGAAGGAGCGTCATCGCTGCCGCTGCCGGGGCTCTACGCCTTACAGGCACAACGGTATGTAGGTGAGTTCGGGGTCACCCCCGAACAGCTCGCCGCGATCGCCGTGAAGAACAAGCGCAATGGCATGGACAATCCCCGAGCCCAACTGCGGGACACCGTTCCCACGATCCAGGAGGTGCTCGACTCCCGCATGATCGCCGAACCCCTGACCTTCCTCCAGTGCTGTCCCACCAGCGACGGCGCCGGAGCAGCCATCGTCGGCGGTGACCGAGGCAACCCGAACGATCTGCGGATCGAATCGTCGGCGATGGTCTCCGGTGCCCTATGGGACCAGCGCAGTGAAGACGTCTGGGGATTCGCGAGCGTGGCGCGAGCGGCGGCCAAGGCCTTCACCGAAGCAGGCCGCACACCCGCGGAGATCGATGTACTCGAAGTGCACGATGCCTTCACGATCGGCGAAATCGTCACCCTCGAAGCGCTCGGTCTCGCACCACGGGGCAAAGGCGCCGAACTCGCCCCCTCCGGGCACACAACCCGCGACGGCGCGCAACCGGTCAATCCGAGTGGCGGGCTGCTCTCCCGCGGGCACCCGCTCGGCGCGACCGGCATGGCGCAGCTGGCGGAGATCGCCTGGCAGCTGCGCGGCCAGGCCGGACCCCGGCAGGTCGCCCGGCATCGAGTCGGTCTCGTGGAGACCATGGGCGGGGGAGCGGCCGGCATGGACGGCAACGCCTGCGTGGTCACGATCTTGTCCACGCAATCATGACCACCTCCTACGCGGGCCTGCTGGGATTCCGCGACGTGGGCGGCCTGCGCACGCACGATGGGGGACACGTCCGGCACGGACTGCTCTACCGCAGTGGAACCCCTCAGTTCCTCGACCCGGACGCGGCCCGTGCCCTGATCACGGACACCGGGATCCGCGCCACCATCGACCTGCGGTTGCCACACGAAGTCGCGATCGAAGGCCGCGGGCCGCTCGACGAATTGGGTGTACGCCACCTCCCGCACCCGTTCAGCATCCGCGACACGGTCGCCCCGGACTCGGCTGTGGCCCCGATGCCCGGCGACGACCCACTGGTCACCCGGTATCTCGCCTACCTGGCCGAGGACGCGGCCGGTGTCGTATCCCTGATCTCCCGGTTGCTCGAACCGGGGGTACTGCCCGTGCTGGTGCACTGTACCGTCGGCAAGGACCGAACCGGGGTGGCAGTTGCACTGCTCCTCGCCGCGATCGGTGTGCGACGCGAGGACATCGTTGCCGACTACGCGGCTGCCCCCCACGACGTGGTCGCGTCCATGCACCGGCTGCGCGAGATGGCCTCGTACGGTGCCGCAGCCGACGTCTACCCCCCGCAGGTGTGGACCGCTCCCCCCGACGCGATGGAGCGATTCCTCGACAGGGTCGACCGGCAGTACAAGGGAGTCCAGAACTTGCTCCACGACCACGGCGTAGGACCCGAGGCGATCGACCGTCTGACCACACTGCTCATCACTCACGACGACACCGAAGCGGAGGACAAGCGATGCAGGTGAGCGAAACCCGAGTGATCGCGGCCGAACCGGAAGCCGTATGGGCGATCGGCGGCGATACCGCCAAGGTCGCGGACTGGATCCCCGCCATCGCAGAGTCCTGGCAGCGTGAGGATCTACGACACATCATCTTCGTCGACGGCGGAGGCGAAGCGACCGAGCGGATCGTCGAACATGACGGGAAGCAGAGACGTTACGTCTACGAGTACGTCTCGGGGCCACTGCCACTGCGCTCCTACCGATCGACGTTCGCCGTCGTCGAGCATCCCGAAGGCGCCGAAGTCGTATGGAGCGCGGAGTTCGAAGGCCCCTCAGCTGAGGAAGACACCGCTCTCGCTCAGACCATCACGGAAATTTATCGCGGAGCATTGGACGGATTGACGAAAAGTGTCGCCGCTCAGCAACATTAGATCTCCGGTGAGGCGAACGAGCGAGACCGTGCACGGGTGCATCGTCAATCCCTCGACCGCGCAGAGTTCCCCACCGCACCCACACCCCGGGATTCGCTGATTCACGGTCGCAAGAGGAGCGCATGAGGTGGAATCGGTCGGCGCCCCGGCAGGGGGCGCGGGGCGCCGACCGGGATCAGGGGGTTTCGCGGTGCGTGCTCACAGGTCTCCGATGCCGGCCAGTGCACTGACGTAGTCACGGGCACGGGTGGCGTCGAACGACCGGGCGATCTGCAGCTTTTCGGCTTCGAGCGAGCCTTCGGCGTGCGTGGCGAGCACCGCCTGGTACCCGCCGTAGTCGCGGGCGGTCAGGTCGGCGATGAGGTGCAGCAGGCGCAGACGCTGCTCGGCCGGGACCGCCGCGGCGTAGTACTTTTCGAGCACGGCGCGGATGTCGGGATTGTCCCAGTCCTCACCGCCCGGTCCGGTGGCGAGCAGACCGCCCGACAGATCCGTCAGGATCGCGGTGGCGTGGTGGTAGCCGTGGGCGAAATGGTATTTGGCCATGTTCACCGCCAGCGGGTCGGGCTGCTGCACGCCGTGCTCGCCGGGCCGGGAGCGGATCGCCGACAGCTCGGCTAGGCCACGGACCGTTTCGCTCCAGGTGATCAGCTCGGTGAGCTTGCCCTTGACGTGTCCGGCCTTGCCGATGCCGTTGGCCTCGGCGATCAAGGTGGCGGCGCCGACGAGGATGTCGAGCAACGGCAGCTTGTAATTGATCGCGGTAAACCGGTGATAGTCGACGAACGCCAGCGCCAACGGCCCGGCCAGCTCGGGTCGGCGGTTGAGGAACACCCGGTTCTTGGCGACACGCACGTCGTCGAACACCGTCAGCGATTCGAGCAGCTTGTGCCTGGTCGAGATCGGGAACTCGAAGCTGTTGCGTTCGCCGGCGGCGTAGGGGGAGACATACAGATTCAGTCCCGGGGTGTCGATCGGGATCGCGAACGAGACGGCGTAGTCGGCGTCGTGCGGTCCCATCGCCCGGGTGGGCAGCACGATCAGCTCGTCGGCGTTGGCGGAGAACGAGGTGTGGCACTTGGCGCCGCGCACGGTGATCGACTCGGCGTCCTCGTCGACGATGTGCAGGTACAGGTCCGGGTCGGCCTGCTCGCCCGGCCCGAGCGAGCGGTTGCCCTTCACGTCGGTCTGGGCCACGGCCAGGGCCAGGTCGTCGCGGCACACGCGCCGGTAGAACGCGCGGGCGTTATCGAGTCCTTCGCCTTCGGTGGCGCGTAGCAGCGCGAACAGGGCGTCGCTGCCGACCTCCTTCAGCACGATCGTGCCGCCTCCGCGGCGGGAGACCTCCTCGATCAGCGCGCCGCGGCGGGCGAGGTCCTCGGCGTTGGTGGGCGCGACGTAGAAGGCACTGACCGGTTCCCCGTCGACCTCGGTCACGGCCAGGTCGGGACGATCGGCGGCGATGTCGTAGCAGCTCGCCGAATGATCGACCGCCAAGGACAGCTCCGGATCGGCCACGACATCGTCGACCCTGCGGCCGCGGTAGAACACCCGCCGGCCGTCCGACAACCCCTTGCGATACTCACCCGAAGTACGGATCGCCACGAAACTCCTCCTACGAAAATAGCTGGCACGACAGAAATTGTGGGTTTCCCCGAATGCAGTGACGACGAGATCACGTCCGACTCACGTCGACTCCAGCGGATTGCAGTGTGTCCGTCCGACTCTCGGTCGAGCGGTCACCGGCACGGTTCGATTCCGTGCGGAACTGCTCGCGAAGGCGGCGTTTGAGGATCTTGCCGCTGGGGTTCTTCGGCAGGTGGTCGACGATGGTGACATGCTTCGGCACCTTGTAGCCGGCCATGTGTGCCCGGCAGTGGGCGATGACAGCAGCTTCGTCGATTTCGGCGCCGGCTGTGGCGACAACGGCTGCGGCGACTGCTTCGATCCATCGAGGGTGCGGGATCGCGTACACGGCGGCTTCCTCGATGCCGTCGAGGGTGTAGAGGACTTCCTCGACCTCGCGGGTGGCGACGTTCTCCCCGCCGGTCTTGATCATGTCCTTCTTCCGGTCCACCACCCACAGGTAGCCGTCCTCATCGAAATATCCCAGGTCGCCGGAGTGGAACCAGCCCTCGGTGAACGCCTCGGCGGTCTTGTCGTCCTGGCCGAGGTAGCCCAGCGTTGCGTGCGGGCTGCGGTGCACGATTTCGCCGACTTCGCTGGCCGGAAGCGGACGGTCCTGGTCGTCGACGATCCGTGTTTCCACGTTGAGCGCCGGTCGCCCGGCCGAGCCAGCCTTGTGGATCTGATCTTCCGGTCCGAGCGCGGTCGCCAGCGACGCCATCTCGGTCTGACCGTAGAAGTTCCACAGTCGGATGCCGGGCAGGCGGCGGTTCATCTCACGCAGGATCTCGACCGGCAAGGCGGAGGCACCGTAATAGCCCTTGCGCAGTGACCGTAGGTCGGTGGTGTCGAAGTTCGGCGACTGCAGCAATGAAATCCACACCGTCGGCGGGCAGAACAGGTTGGTGACCTGTTCGGCTTCGATAGCGCGCAGCAGGACCTCCGGATCCGGGCCGTCGACGATGATGCTCGTGGCGCCCAGGTAGATGTCGGTGCTGAGGAAGTTGTCCAACTGTGCGCAGTGATAGAGCGGCAACGCGTGGACTTCGACGTCGTCCGAGCTCATGCCACCCGTGACGATGCAGCTGATGTACTGCCACATCAAGGACCGGCTGGTGAGTAGCGCCCCCTTCGGGCGGGACTCGGTGCCCGAGGTGTACATGATCCGGATGACCTCGTCGTCCTCGACTGGTACGTCCGGCGCGGGGTCGCCGGAGAAGTTCGTCCACTCCGACACCGGAGCCCACCCGTCGGGAAGCCGTTGATCGGACAGTTCGATGCCGGCCTTGATTCGGACACTGCCGGCCGATTCCGACAACGCCCGTTCGGCAGTCGGGATCAACGCGTCCTCGACGACGAAAGCGTCGGCCCGGCAGTCGTCGAGGATGTAGGCGATCTCCGGTCCGGTGAGCATGAAGTTGACAGGAACGAAGATCACTCCGAGTCGGGCGGTGGCGAAGTTGAGCACCGGAAACTGCCAGCAGTTGTGCGAGAGGATCGCCAGTCGATCGCCGCGGCGCAGACCGGCCGCGTGCAGCGCGGCCGCGACCTGGTCGATGACGGCGTCGAACTGCGCGAACGTCAACCGCACCTCACGATGGACGATCGCAATCTTGTCCGGAACCCGCACCGCGGACCGCCGCGGAATGTCACCGAGGGATTGTCCACGGGCTCGGGACACGAGGGCAGAGCAGGCATTGTCGATCTGCATGGGTGGACCTCTTTGCTCGAGTACGAGTCGCTGTCGGTTGGGGCCGTTCGCACGTCGCTGCGGAGTCGCAGGAGTCGTGGACGGTGGTTTCGGGTGTGTGTCACTGTGCCCTTCCCGGGGGCGCACCGATACCGTCCGGCTACGTGATCCACTACGGGTCCGAGTCACGAGCACGTTCGGTGGTGGAAGTGCCAGCGTGCCGCCCCTTCGCGTCACGTCGCGCCGCGGCCCGCTACGCAGCCGGCACCCGCTGACGACACATATTGACCCCTCGGGCATGACATGGAGCTGTGCATAACGCTCGCGTCCTCGGCGTCGTACCGCATGCGACCTCTGGGAATCCGGCTCCGTCGCACGCAAGACCCCAGGGAGTACTTGTTTGCGAGACCGCGTAGTGGACCACGTGGTTGCCACGCTGCGCCGACGCTGTGGAACCAGCCACTGTGATCCTCGTCATAGGCAAGGGCCCGCTCGGGCCGCATGGAAGGAATTTCGAGATGACTGCGGTTGCAGAAGCACCATCGGTGGACGCACAGAGGATTCGCGGAGCCGAGTATCTCGATCGAGCTCGTGAAGTCGCGAAGGTCATCGAGGCCGAAGCCACAGCCATCGAGGCCGGAGCCACGATCACCCGGCCGGTCTACGAGGCGTTGGCCGACGCGGGTCTGTTCTGGCTTCTGGTTCCTGAAGAGTACGGCGGAGCCGGCCTCGATATCGTCAGCACGTTCAAGGTGATCCAGGAGATCACCCGAGCCGACGGGTCCACGGGCTGGGCGTTCATGGCCAACTCGTGCAGCACCGGAGTCGCGGTCGGGTACACGAACCCTGACGGAGCTCGGGACATGTTCGGCGGAACCGACAAGGGAATCACCGCCGGCATGGTCGTGCCCACCGGATCGGGTGTCCGGGTCGAGGGCGGCTATCGAGTCAGCGGGCGCTTCCAGTTCGCCAGTGGATCGGCCCATGCCTCATGGATCGGTGCCGGATTCGTCGTCCACGACGACGAGGGCAAGCCCGTCATCGACGCCGACGGCCAGCCGGAGGCCCGCATTGCATGGATTCCCAGAGAACAGGTGGAATTCCTGGGCAACTGGGACGTGATGGGCATGGTGGGCACGGGTTCGTACGACTACCGGGTCACGGATCGGTTCGTGCCGGAGCGGTTCACCATGAGTACGTTCTCCACCGTTCCCGTCCGTCCCGAGCCCGTCTACAAGCTCGGCCTCCTGGGCATCGGCGTGGGCGGGCACGCGCCGGTGGCACTCGGCCTCGCCGAGCGTGCACTGCAGGAAATCTCTCGGATCGTTGCCTCGAAGATGCGTCCCGGGTACGACGGATTCGTAGGCGATTCGGACGTGTTCCGGATCGAGTTCGCCCGCCACGAAGCCATGTACAAAGCGGCCTGCGCCTACGTCTACGAGGTGTTCGGTGATGCGGAGCAAACCGCCGCGGCGGGACGACCGATCACCGACGAACAGCACGCGCGCCTGCGCCAGGCGGCGACCTGGGTGCAAGAGGTTGCCGGTGACGTGGTGATGTTCGCCCACCGTTGGGCCGGTAGTGCCACAGTGCGCAACCCCAGCGCACTGGGACGGTGTGTTCGTGATGCGGCCGTCGCCACTCAGCACGCCCTGATCGACCGGATGACTCTGAGCGAGGCAGCGCAGGCCATCCTGCCCGGCTACCAGCAGAGCTGACCGCCCGAGCCCGGCCGTGTTCGCGCCCGGGCCGGCTCACCGGCCCGGGCGCGGACACACCACGCTGCCGTCCATACCAGGAGCGTTCCTGCCGTCAGGAGAGGACTCGGGCGACCTCCGTCCGGCGAGACAGACAGAGCTTGTGCAGTAGATGCTCCACGTGGCCTTCCACCGTTCGAGGAGACAGCACCAGCTTCTCGGCGATCTGCTTGTTGGTCAGGCCCCGGGCGACCAGTTCGGCAACCTCACGCTCGCGGGGTGAGAGCACCTCGCGGCTGTCGAGTTCATGCCCGCTGGGTTGACGGGCGCCCGGAACCCCACTGGTCACCTGGGCGCCGCCGGTATCGCATTCCTCACCGAAGATGTAGGCGAGCAGTTCGCGTGCCGACATCGCCTGCCCCCGCGCCCAGGCGGCGTCGAACTCCGACGGTCCGACCTGCGTACGTGCGGTGGTGACCGCCTTTTCTCGTAGCGTATTCCAGTGGTCGGCTCCGTAGAGTTGCTGACCGATCGAGCCCCACATCGACGAGGCGGCACCGAGTATGACCGCGGCACGAGCACTTTCTCCCTTGTCCGCCAGTGCCCAACCGAGTAGGTCGGCCATCACCGTCTTGCCGATCGTGTCACCGAACTGGCGTTGGATCTGCAGGGCCTCCAATGCGCGTCGCGCAGCGGTGTCGGAATCGCCTTCCAGCAATGCGACATGCCCCAGACCGTAGGTCGCATACGAGTGGAACCACAATTCACCGACACTGTCGGTCTGCCTGAACACCGCGCCGAACGCGCCCGCCGCCTCGGTCACATCGAGGGTGGAGCACAGCAGCATCCCGCGGTGGATCTGCAACATCGATACGAAGTCCGGCGCACACCCGTGTTGTCGGTAGCTTCGCTCCGCCTCGTCGAGACTGGCCATCGCCGAATCGGTTCTTCCGGCGAAGAAATCACGCAGTCCGGCTATGTGCACCGCGAACGATGCCGTCACCGGATCATCGCGGTCACCCGCGACCTCGCGAGCTCGACGCAGGGTGAAGTCGGCAGCATCTCGGTCACCTTGAAGCGTTTGCACCAGTGCCAGCACCGTGAGAATCCGGCCCTTGGCGGCCTTCGAGACCCCGGGCAGATCGAGTGCCTGCGTCAACCACATCCGGTGTTCACGCACCGATATCCCGCAGGCCCAGAGGAACCGGGACGATCCCAGGGTGTCGGCGACAAGCTGCACGAGGGCATCATCGCTCGGGTCGCTCATCGCAGAATGCAGTGCGGCCCTGATGTTTCCGCGATTGACCGAGACCGCGGTCGCCTTGGCCAGTTGCTCCGGGCCGTACCAATGATCCGTCGACTCGTCGATCACCCGTGCGCAGTACTCGAGCAACCGCGCATTCATGCCGCGGCGGTCGGCGGCGGTCAGTTTCCCCCATCCATACTCACGCATGGATTCGAGCAGCCGGAAGCGAACACCAACGTCCGACGTATCACGTACCACGACGGATTTGGCCACGAGGCTCGCTGTGGAGTCCATGATCTCGTCCTCGGAGAGCGTGTCGTCCGAGCACACCGCCGTTGCCATGTCGAGGTCGAAGCTGTCGGCGAAGACGGATGTGCGGCACCAGAGCGCGCGTTCGGTTTCCGAACACAGTTCGTAACTCCAGTCGATGGTGGCCTGCAGGCTACGGTGTCGGGGCGTGCGCCCACGCGCAGAGACGGTCAGCATCGACAGGCGCCGGTCCAGCAGGTCGGCCAGGTCTTCGACCGAGAGGACGTTCAGCCGGGTACACGCCAATTCGATCGCCAGCGGCAAACCGTCCAGTCGTTCGCAGATCCGTCGAACCGCGTGGACGTTCGACGCGTCGAGTTCGAACCCGGACAGCACCGCCTCGGCGCGACGGGCGAACAGCTCGAGTGCACCCGACGCGATATCACCGTGCGTGGGCAGGGGAGCGAGGTGGAACACGTATTCTCCCGGAACCGCCAGATATTCGCGCGAGGTGGTGAGTACCCGCAGACTTGTGGTCTCCTGGACCAATCGGCTCACGAGTGTGGCGGTGCCTTCGATGAGGTGCTCGCAGTTGTCGAGGACCAGAAGTATCCGTCGATTGCGCAGGTGCTCGATCAGAACGTCGTCGGCGGAACTGTCGGGCCCGTCTCGGGTCTCCAGTCCGAGGCGGTCGCAGATCGCCTGACTCAACAGACTCTCACTCCGAAGAGAAGCGAACTCGACGAAGCGCACCCCGCCGGGAAAGGCCCGCCGGAACTCTTCCGCCGCCTGTACCGCCAGTCGGGTCTTGCCGATCCCTCCAGGGCCGACGATCGAGACCAGTCGGTGGTCGCCCAGCAGGCGGCGGAGTTCACGCAACTCGGAATGCCGCCCGACGAAACTGGTGGGTTGCTGAGGTAGGCCGGTCCCCGTGGTGATGTGGTCGCGGTCGGTGCTGCCTGATTCGGTCTTGATGTGATTCACCTTGCGTGCGAGGAGTGTGCGCGAATGCGGCCATTGGATGAGTCTGGCCACCTCGGCGATCGAGATGTTCGGGGACCGGTGGACCAAATTCCGGATTCGCACGTCGGCATCGTCGGCCGCCGATCCCTTCAGTCGGCGGTGGTCGGTCGGTGGTTCGGCCATCGACAGGGCCCTGCGCACCGTGTTCCGCGAGATGCCCAGCCGTTGCGCGATGCCCTTGATGGACTCACCCTCGGCGTGACATCGGCGGATTTCCGACCACTCGTCAGCGTTCACTGCTCCCTCCCTCCTGAGATGCAGATCACTATGCGGCGGCGCGGTGCGGTAACACAAGCAAGGGGGTCAAGATGTATCACCGGTGTTGCGTCGATACCGTCAGCATACCTGTTCCGATGTCGCGAGCCAGCTCTCTACCAGGCATAACTGCATTCATGGCCTTTCTCGGGCCGCTCCCGTACAGGGCCACGTAGTCGGACGGTTACCTCAAGGTGCCCCGGGGAGGAAAGTGATGACTGCCACATGAACCGTGGACTCAGCGATCGAGAGGTAATCCGATGACCCGACAGAACGCCGAAGCGCTCACCACAGCGTTTGCCGCCGCCGACCAGGGTGACCCCGCGCCGCTGCTGGACCTGTACGACGACTCGATGACGTGGGCCGGTTTCAGCTTCGACGGCACACAGCGCGTGTACACCAAGGCCGAGTTCCTGGAGGGGCTCGGGGTGCTGGCCAAGCTCGACGCGTCGGCCAACGAGGTGATCAGCTGCGATGTGATCGACGACGAGCTCGTGGTCGCCAAGATCCGCGCGTACCGGAAGCTCGGGGAACACGAACTCGACATCACCATGGTGATGGGCCACAGGTTCGTCGACGGCAAAATCGTCCGCGGCAACGATCTCGTGCCGTCCTCGTTCGAAGCCTTCTGGGCTGCGACCGGGCTCGGCGGCTGACAGGTGATGGCGATGAGCATCGCACTGTCCCGCGGCCACACCACCACCGCCACTGTCCAAGCCGCACTCGACGACCTACGAGCCGGCCGGCCCGTGCTCGCTGTCGACGATCTGGGCGGCAGCGGGATCGAGATGATGATCCTGGCGAACACGGCATCGGTGCATTCCGTGGCCGAGATGATCCGTGAAGGAAGCGGATTCATCTGTGTCACAGTTTCCGAGTCCGATGCTCGTCGCCTGTGCCTGCCTCCGATGACCTGGGAATCGGCCCGCTCCTTCGGTGGTCGGATGTGCGTAGCGGTCGATGCGGTCGACGGGACCACCACCGGGATCTCCGCACACGACCGAGCGATTACGCTTCGGGCCTTGGGCAGCCCGGTCGCCACCCCGACCTCGTTCACCCGTCCCGGCCATGTCGTCCCGATCCTGGTCGGAAGCACCGATCTGCCGGACAGGACGCGTCTGATCGCACAGGCCGGCCAGTTGTGTGCCGAGCGTGCAGGCGACGCCGAAGGCTGGCCGGTGGCATTCACCTCCCTCGTATCGCGGGAAGACCCGTGCCGCAATGCCGACATCACAGAAGCCTGGCAGTGGGGCCTGCCGACGGTCCGCCATTCGGACCTGCTGGCCACCATTGCGAACACCCACCGTGATGCCGCCTGAGGACCGAAACACCAGTTCGGAGACGAGCGAGTCATGACTACCACCACCTTCACCGACAGCACCGCCCCCGACCTAGAAGCCGGTTTCAAGGAAGCCATGGCACACATGTGTGCACCGGTCTCGGTCATCACCACGATGGTCGGGGAGCGCCCCCATGGCACGACCGTGAGCGCGTTGATGTCGCTGTCGGTCGATCCACTGTTGATCGCGGTCTCGATGGCTACCACGTCCGAGAGTCTGTCGGCAATCAAGAGCGCCGGAGAGTTCGGTGTCAATGTCCTCGGCGCGGACCAGCGTCACGTGGCCGTACGGTTCGCCACCAAAGGCGGCGACAAGTTCGCAGGGATGCCGTGGCGGCGGCAGGGTGCGCTACCACGACTCGACGGCTCCGCGATCTGGCTCTCGTGTCGGCTCGACTCGATCCTGCCCGGCGGTGACCACGAAATCTTCGTCGGCGCCGTCACGGAAGTCGAAACCGACACGGCTGCCGAGCCCTTGACCTACCACGGCCGCCAGTTCGGCACGCACCTCGCACATCGAGGCGGGTGACGACCGACCGCGTATGCATCCGCTCCGCACGGATCGACGTCGCGTCCGCACGGGTGGTCGACGAACGGCAGTGTGGTCGACGCAGCTGCAATGCGCTCCTACGCGGAGCTGTCGGTCGGATCGGCAAGGTGATCCCGGCGTCGCTCGAGGGGCGGGTCGGAAAAAGCTGTCGGCACAAGCGTGACCTGGGCCTCGGTCCGATACGGAGGGAGGTTTCGACGGTGCATTTCGAGTACAGTACCGAAGGTACGGAATCGGCAAGGACGTCTGACGGCGTTCATGCAGGAGTGAGTGCTGCCGGCCGAGGAAGTCGCGGGGCAGCAACTCGCCGCCAAGCCCGACCACGGGGGTGCGCCGCTGATCGTCGCAGACCTGAAGGCGGTCGCAAAGCGGGAAGGCCCGTGGAACCTGTTCCTGCCCGCCCGGGAGGGGGCAGGGCTGACCAACCCCGAATACGCGTCCCTCGCCGAGTTCACCGGCTGGAGCCCGCTGATCGCGCCCGAGGTGTTCAACTGCAATCCGCCGGACACCGGCAACACGGTGATCGGCGAGTCGGAGCTGTTCCGCCGCGAGTTCAGCAAGTACGAAGCTCTCTACCAGGCGACTCGCCTGTACGTCTACGCCGCGCACGAGGACGCCGAGGCCAGTGCCCGCGCCGGTGTGGAGGTCACCGAGGAGCAGCGCGCCCGGTGGCGTCAGGTCATCACCTGGTCACAGGAGGTGGCCGGTGAGATCGTCGGCTTCGCACACCGCTGGGCCGGCGGCCAGTCGATCCGCGACCCCAGCGCGCTCGGCCGGTGCGTGCGTGACGCCACCGTCGCAACGCAGCACATGCTGGTCGATCAGATCACCCTCGTCGATGCTCGCCACACCGATCATGCGCGCCTACGAGAAGACAGCTTCCTGAGACACCCTCGTCCATTTCCAACCGTAGTCACAACGGAAGGACCCCTGATGGGACAGCTTGAAGGCAAGGTCGCACTGGTAACGGGAGCAGCACGCGGGCAAGGGCGCTCGCATGCCGTCCGGCTCGCGGAAGAGGGCGCCGACGTCATCGTCGTCGACATCTGTGCCAAGCCGGCAACGACGAAGTACCGCGGTGCGACGGAGGACGAACTCCAGGAAACGGCCCGGCACATCGAGAAGTTGGGGCAGCGTACCCACGTCGCGGTTGCCGACGTGCGGTCGCTGAGTCAGCTCCAGGACGTGGTCGCCGAGGGTGTCGCGAAGCTTGGACGCCTCGACACCGTGGTGGCGAACGCCGGCATCTTCTCGTCCGCTCCGCTGCACCAGCTCACCGAAGAGCAGTGGGACGAAATGATCGACATCAACTTGTCGGGCGTATGGAAGACAATGCGCGCGACTGTTCCCATCCTGATCGAGCAGGGTGAGGGCGGATCGATCGTCCTGATCAGCTCCACCGGCGGTTTGCAGGGTTTCCCCAACTTCGCCCACTACGTCGCCGCGAAGCACGGCGTTACCGGTCTCGCCCGAACTGCCGCCAATGAGCTGGGCGCCCATCGGATTCGATGCAACTCCCTTCATCCAACGTCGGTGCTGACGGACATGATCGACAACGAGGACATGTACCGTCTATTCCGTCCGGACCTCGAGACGCCCACACACGAGGATTTCCGAGAAGCGTGCGAGACGGCGATGAACGTGCTGCCGACCCCCTGGATCGAACCGGTGGATGTCAGTAACGCCGTGGTATGGCTGGCTTCGGACGCGGCACGCTACGTCACCGGCATCGCAATGCCCGTCGACGCGGGCGCCCTCAACAAGGTCTGATCAGCAGACATCAGCGAGGGTGGGGCACCCGGAACTACCTCGGCGTGCCCCGCTCCGCGTGCTCGATCGCTGCGGCGATCTCGTGACGCCTGCTCATTCCCAGCTTCTCCAGAATGTGTTCGACGTGTCCCTCCACCGTGCCCGGCGCCAGAACCAGCTTGGCGGCGATATCCTTGTTGGTCATCCCGGAGGCCACGTGCTCCGTCAATGCTCGATCGACTCGCTGCGGGCCGAGGACCGCGGCGAATTCGACTGCCCTTGCCGTCTTTCGGCGGATCCTGGGGACTCCTCCGGCGGCGGCCTCGACGAGCCAGCGGTGCGCGCCGTCCCAGAGGGCGAGGAAGTTGACTTCGACCGCAGTGCATTGGCGGAGCCTGGGTGAACGTAGCATCGATTCGTCGTCGGGGGCGATGCGGATAGTGAGCATCGACGATCCGCGGGTTTCCCGGGGTGGACAGCCAGTGGCGGGTGATCTCGGCGAGGCCGGCGCCGACGCGGGCGACGATCACCAGTTCGTCGCCGGCGACCCGACACCACGCCTTCGAATCCTGGTGCCCGTCAGGGGGCGAATCCCGCACATCCCCCAGCTGACGGTCTGATCGAACCCGACGAGGCGTTCGTCGCCGAGGCCAAGCAGATACGGATCCTCGGGCAGCACGTACAGTCGTCCCCGTTCGGTCGTCAACCGCACCGTCGGGGCCGCCCCGAAGGCCCGATGCGGACGGGCATTCATCTTCCCGCACCATCGAGCGCACGCCTCGGCGAAATCGGCGAAACAGCGGGTCAGGTCATAGGCTCCCAAGATCTTTATCACTTCCCCGGCACACTTGGGCATGGGGTTCCTTCGGTCGGTTGGTTTGCGCGGCAAACCAAGCCAACTCGGGCGAAGGAACCCCGCCCGGCATTCACTCCAGCGTGTCAATCAGCTGTTTCTTGGACTGCGACCCGGAATTCTCGTGTCTATCGATCCCGAGAAACCGTCAGGGCGCGGTAAGAGAGAAGTAACGCCGGTGAACTCGTGATTGTCATTGATGGATAATCGTGCATATCCACCACAGACAATCACGAGTTGCAGAATACGCGAACCCATGACGTCCAACATCTTTGGACGCTGTAACACGTCCATGCCGGTCGCTCGCGAGCCTGCTGAACTGCGGCTCTGTTCCCCCGACCGGTGCGCCCCG